>NZ_CFIGVI010000063.1:0-12472 GCF_984588085.1 Wandonia sp. | reverse complement strand
TTGCTCCTGCCGCAAGATCGGTAACCGAAGCTGTTCCTTCACCATTTGGTGTTCCAGTCCAGTCGTATGAGTAATTAGTTGTTCCACCTGAAACAGCCACAGAAGCAGCACCATTTGAGCCTCCGTTACAAGAAACATTTGTTTGTGAGTTAGCTGTTGCTGTAAGAACAGTTGGTTGATCAATTGTATAACTACGAGTAGCTGTACAACCAATATTATCAGTTACTGTTACCGTATATGATCCGGCAGCAAGACCAGTTGCTAAACTTCCGGTTCCTCCGGATGGCGACCAGTTATATGAATAAGGAGTTGCTCCTCCTGATGCTGATACTGCAGCTGCTCCATCAGCTACTCCATTACAGGTTACATCAGTTTTTGAACCTGAAGTAACAATGTTAGAGATGTATAGAGTTGCTCCATTTGAATTAGTTGAGCAGGCAGCAGTTCCGTTTATGGCTACACAACGATATATGTATTCATCCATTGCAGCCGTTGCACCTGTAATTGTCAATGTGGTAGTGGTCGCACCAGAATAAACTCCTCCATCCGATATATCCGAAAATCCACTTCCCGTATCCACCTGCCATTGGTAGGCTGTAGCACCTGTAGCACTAATTCCGAAAGTGGTATTCCCGCCAGAACAGATAAAACGGTTTGAAGAGTTAGCTGTTATCACTGGAGGAACACAAGCATCTGCAAGTAGTCGGAAATTGTCAAAGGCCATTTCTTCATTGTTTCCATTTGAAGAACAGCGTATTCTTAAGGTTAGTGTTGTCCCCGTACCTGCAATTGATTTAGTGAATGTTGTGAAATTCGTAGTAAGTAATGCTCCGTTTCCTATACCATCACCATTAGTGTCTTCTGCAAGAGATTTGTTATTGATTCCACTTGCGGTATTGTTGTTGGCAAAAAAGTTAAAAAGAGGCTGATAAGCACCACCATCAATAGTGTATTCTACAATCATATAATCACTATGAGAAGCTCCTAAAGCCATGTTTTCAAATGCAGCGCCTTGATTATTAGCTGCGAAGAGACCTTTAAAAGTCAACCCTGTTTTTCCACTGATGTCAATACTGGAAAAGACAATATTCTGTTCTTCGTTACCTGGTCCAAAAAGACCCCCATGATTTTCTCCGGCCCAAAAAGTGGTGCCACTTTGACCGACATAGGAGCCAAAAGATACGTCGATTTGGCTATTGGTTGCTCTTTTGAAATAAAAGGTTGAAGGGTCACCTAAACCTATATTATTCGAGGGGGTTCTCACTCCGGAAGTCGGAGACCCTGTGTCCTCAAAGTCATCTGACCAAAATTGAGTTTGTCCGAACAATGATCCGGACATAAGTAAACTCAGTAAAAAGAGTTTTGTACGATTTTTTTTCATGATGTTACCTTGTTAAGTTATTAAAAAGTAATGTGTTAGCTGGGTTTTTTCCGCTAATGTGGCGCGAAGATAGGAAGAATTCGTCAGCAGAACAAAAACCTTTGTCGATTTGTAACACATTTATAGCGATGCAGGTATTTTCCATACAGGAGACAATAAGTCTTCTTTTCTCGTCCAATCCAAGACATTGTCCGGGGAGCACTTCGTGCTTTAGATCTGTTGTGTTGGCACTGAGCAGACGCACGGGGCGATTTTCCAGAATGGCCTCTACTCCTGTATTCCAGGGATTGCATGCGCGTATAAGGGCTTCAATTTCCTGTGCAGACATTTGATTCCATCTGATTTGTGTATCCTCTTTCTCCGGATACTCAAAGTAACGGGCCTCTTTCTCGTGTTGAGGGAATGAAGGAATCCGGCTTCCAAACTGTATCATTTGTGCCATGTTTTTTGCTGCATATCCGCAAACTTCAGAGAGTTTTAAGGCTAGTGATCCGAATGTGTCATTGCTTTTTATCGGAATTCGTTCTTCAAAAATGATAGGGCCTTCATCAAAGTTTTCAGACATATAATGTACAGTCATAGCCGTGTATTCTTTTCCATATCGCAATACTTCAAATATGGGCATTGGTCCCCTGAATTCAGGTAAGGGACCGGTGTGGAAATTTATAAAAGCATTTTCTTTATATTCTAATGCTTTTCGGTCTACACGAAAGGGAAAACAAATAGAGAAGATATAGTCCGGTTGCAGTTTATCCAACCAGCTTCGTAATTCACTTACCTTATCTTTAGAGGGAAAATGATTAAACTGTATTTGTGCGCGTTCGCATTCGTCATGTATTAGAGAAACAAAAGACGAGTCAGCATCACCAACACCAATTCCACAAAGCATCTTCTCAATACCAAGGATTTGGATAGCCGGAATAGCAAACTTACCGTTGCATAGAATTGCTATTTTAGGAATTTTATCTAATTGCATACATAACTGTTTTGCCAACCGGATACACTATTTTCAAGTTCTAATTTTATCATTTCAGAAAACGCTGGTTGGGTTTCAAGGGTGCCGGATATGAGCAGCTCACAATTGTTTTGGTCATTTTTTACAATGTTAGCAGTATAGAGAGATCCGTAGGAAGTATTTGTTTCCGGATCAAATTCTACTTTTCCTCTTGGAGTTTCTATAGATGAACTTGTCAGGGCCGCAACCGTCTTTTTTCCTTCTCCAGAGCGATGAATTTGTTTCAGGAGATTAATTAATATACCTGTTTCCCAGCCAAGTAGTGAGAATAGATTTATTTTATAGCTATTCTGTTTCATGGTTTCAATAAACTCAAGATTGCTGTCATAAGTTAAGTTCTTCGACCAGGCAGCAATTCCCTTTACTGTCCCGCCAGGGTAGGGCGCAGATAAAAGCATTGTTTCTTCGAGAGAAAAAGGAGGTAGATAAATAGATTCTTTTCTGTCGGGAAACTTTACTTGCATTTCCTGAAAGAACCATTGTAAAAAATCTCCTGAGAAGATAGCGACTAACGCTTTGTTTGTATTTGAATCCAAATAAGGTTTCAAATCTCTCATTGAAAACTCTTCCCGTATATAACCGGTAGCAACATTATGGTTTAATTGAATACCGGCCTTTTCGAGTCCTTTTGCAAGGGCAAAAGTCTGAAGATATCCTCCGTCATAATATCCTGTGGAAAAAGCTGCTTCCCGAATACCATCCTTTTTCATAAGCTCCCCTAAACAAAAAGCACCAAGGGCATTATTAAGAGAATGGTAAACAATGTTTTCGGATTTTGGCCATTCCTGTGGTAGATTGGCTCCCGGGTCCAGTACAACAAGTACACGATTGGTAGATGCGAAAAGAGGGCGTAGTAACTGAGCGGAACTATGACTGATATAGGCGAAAATTATATCAGTATCGTGTTGCATGATTAATTGTTCTGCAGCTCTGTATACAACCTGCTTTTCTGCTCCGAAACCAATATTTTCGGTATAGATTTCAATTTGTTCATTGCTGTCGGCAATGAGTTTAGCCTTTACACCGTTAAAAATGTCAAAACTTATAGAGGTGTAAAAGGTGGAGCGAGGTAATAATAATCCTATTTTCATAATTGATATAAAGAAAAACAGGGGAATTTCTTCCCCTGCTAATTCATTTACTTTTATTGTCTACTGGGAAAAATTCCTACAGTGGCTATGCAATAATTCATAACCAACAGTGGTTGGACAATGGAGATCGGAATAGACCCTCCTGAAATTCCGGTTTGACCGGATACATGTAAAGGTCCCATACTAGCTCCCGGAGATGCTACCGCAGCATAAAAATCTGTAGAGGTAGCAGCCATGTAATTTCCGATAGGAGTAGCATCTTCTCCTAATCCGCTAAATGCAGGCATAGAGATGTTTAGACCAACTGCAGAGTGCGTGTGAGCAGGCATGTTTGAACTCAAAATAGTTGTTTGAGTCGAACCTTGTATTTCTCCCATTTCATAGTCAGGAAGACCGGGTCCCTGTCCTTGTCCAATAGGAACGCGTCCACGAAGATCCGGAAGACCAAATGTTTGTACACCGTTTCCTCCATAGGTCGTACCCAAAAGCGAGAAAAGAGCCGTGTTGTTTGAAATTGGAAGTAATTGTCCAGCACAAAACTGGTAACCGCGCGGTGCAAAGTTAAACCCAAATAGTTTAACTTCACCGATAAATGGTTCTGTTGACATAAATGTAGATTTTAAAATGTTAGTTACGAGTGCAAGTAAGAGAAATTTTTTGAGATACACAATTACAGAACTGTTTTTTTTCGAAAACGGAATTATTTGTATGTTTTTATCATTTGATTGAGAATAATACCTTTGCAAAACAGAAATGAAACAATGACAAAGCGTATCGTAATAACAGGTGGAGGAGGAACAGGAAAATCTACTATTATAGAAGAGTTGTTACAGAGAGGATACTGTGCGTATAGAGAAGTAGCACGCGAAGTAATTCGAAAAAGTCTGGAAGATGAATGTGATGATCTTCCCTGGAAGGATGTCACCGGGTTCTCCTATAAAGTTCAACAGGGGATGCTACTTGATTACAAAGAAACGGAGAGTATAGAACTGTGTTTTTTTGATCGTTGTCTTTTGGATGTAAAGGCATATCTGGAGTTGGAAGGATTACCCGTTTATGAAGAATTGAATAACGATATTGCATCTTATTCGTACTTTCCGCTAGTGTTTGTTTTGCCTCCCTGGCGCGAAATTTTCGAGAATGACGAGGAGCGTATGGAAGAGTTTGATCATTCTGTAAAAGCATATAATCAGCTAAAAGAAACCTATTCTGAACATGGGTATGAACTGATTGATGTCCCTTTTGGTTCAGCAAGAGATCGGGTGGATTTTATTGTTAATCACGTAGAAGCCATCTTAAAATGAAAGCCGTTTTGATTTTGGGATGTGGCTGGTTAGGCGCTCCTCTGGGGAGGCAGCTTGTCAGAAATGGATATAAAGTTATAGGGTCGGTAAGGCGTAAAAGTCAGTTCTCTTTGCTTGAAGATAAAGGGATTGTTCCGTTGATCTTGGAAGTGGGAGCTCCTTTGCTCGAAAGTTCTGATCGAAAATTGAAAAGTATTAATCCTGAAGTATTGGTAATCGCCTACCCTTTGAAGGCAAAAACGATGAGCGGAACAGCCTATGAAGAACATATACAATGGATTTCGGATAATGTTAATTTTCAATCGCTACAACAAGTTGTATTAACGTCTTCCACTTCTGTTTATCCGGATGGAAGGGGAATGATGGATGAAACAAATGAGTACACACCAGAGGGCAGTGGCCTGATTCAGCTAAATTATGAAGAGGGGTTGCGAAAGCTTTTCGGTAAAAAACTGGTTGTTTTAAGATTGGCTGGGTTAATTGGAGGAGATCGGCAGCCGGGACGTTTTTTAGCTGGAAAGAAAAGGCTGCCTAATGCACATTCTCCGGTAAACCTTGTAAATCGTGAGGATGTGCTGACTGCTTTTCAGAAAGTTATAGATGAAGGGTTGAACAATGAAGTATTTAATATTTGCTCCAACGAACATCCTTCCAGAAAGGTGTATTATACCAAACAGGCAGAGGTCCTTGGGTTGGAGGCTCCTGAATTTTCTGATGTTCAGGTAGAGAACCCCAAAATAATAGAGAACCGAAAAGTTAAGGAGCAATTAGGGATAGATTTTAGAAATTTGGAATAGAATTTAAGGAATCTACGTTTTTGCTAAACCAAAAGGACTTCTCTTTGTTGTTTCCTTAGTATTTTTGTGATTATGAAAAGAACAGGTGTGCTTTTGATTCAGTTGGGAACTCCGGATAGCCCCAAAGTGAGTGATGTACGGAGGTATTTACGTGAGTTTTTAAATGACCCGCGGGTTATAGACATTCCCTGGCTGCCCCGAAAGCTACTTGTTAATGGTATCATTGTTCCGTTTCGGGCCCCAAAATCGGCAAAAATTTATCAGGAGTTATGGGAATTGGGAGAAGGTATTTCTCCACTGATTACCCATACCGATAACTTGTGTAAAGCACTGGAAAAACGTTTTGAAGGAGAGCAGGTCACTTTTGAAGTAGCCATGCGTTACCAGAATCCATCTATGGATAAGGTGCTTGAGAAAATGCGGAAAGCAAATTACGATCGTATTGTTATTTTACCTTTGTTTCCACAATATGCGAGTGCGACTTCCGGTTCAGCTGTTGAAAAAGCTATGCGGATTATCCGGAAATGGTGGGTAATTCCGGAGGTGAAAATTGTCGGGCAGTTTTGGGATAATGAAGGGTACATCGCTTCTATTGTCGAACGGGCAAAATCATTTAATCTGGAAGATTATGATCACATCTTATTTTCGTACCATGGCTTGCCTGAACGTCAGGTGGATAAGGTGTATGAGGATACGGATTTGTGTGAAGACCAGCCCTGTGAGACAGAAATCAATCAGAAAAATAAGTTTTGTTATAAGGCAACAAGTTATGCTACCACACGACTAATTGCTGAAAAGCTGGGAATCCCAGAAGAAAGATATACTGTCTGCTTCCAGTCGCGATTGGATAAAAAATGGTTGCGTCCTTTTTCCGATGATGTAGTGGAAGAATGGGCTAAAAAAGGAGCTAGAAAATTACTGGTTTTTAGTCCTGCTTTTGTTGCAGACTGTTTGGAAACACTAATCGAAATAGGAGACGAATACCAGGAAATTTTTGAAGAACACGGAGGTGAAAAGGTACAACTGGTTCCAAGTTCCAATGATCATCCACGTTTTATAGACGGTTTAGAGAAGATTGTTCGGGAACAACTCTGATAAATAGTAGTTTTTTAAAGATAGGTTCTGGATATTTTTTGACTTAATAAGTTCTGTCAATTTGAGGCGCTGTAGCGGTGATGACCTCGAATTGTATCGATCTATATATTGAGGAATGATGGTAACAATAATACAATCAGTGTCTTGAAGGCTTCTTGTAACCTGTTCAGATAAAGAATGCGTATTTCCTCTTTGATAAATCCGAATGCTTGTTATACCTTTGCGGCGTCTCTAAGGGGTGTCTGTCTGTTGACGGGCTGAGATTATACCCATTGAACCTGATCCGGATCATGCCGGCGAAGGGAAATGAGTGACAATTTTATCATTTTAATTTTTTACTAATTCCCAAGAATTAGCCCCTTGTTCTTGTTAAATGTTTTTTAAACATGAAGACAAGTATTTTTGCTTTTATTGGGATGGCAATGATGGCCATTCCCATTCATCTCAAAGCGCAACATTCCATCAAAGGAAAGGTTCAGAATGAAGAAGGAGAACCGCTTACCGGAGCGCAAGTTGGAATCAAAGAATCCTTTTTAGGAACACACACCGGTTCTTCCGGAGATTTCGAAATTCAGGGACTCTCGAATGGAACGTATGTCGTTCAGGCACGTTTTCTGGGATATCAGGATTTTGAGAAAACAATCGAAATCAAGGATGGGAATCAGGAAATAACCATTTCTCTCCAACCGACGTCTTTTATGACCGGGGATGTAATTGTTGAAGCGGTTCGTGCCAACGAGCGAACTCCGACAACCTATAATGAAATCAGTAAAGAAGATTTGGATAAAAGTAATTTTGGACAGGATTTACCATATCTTTTGGATGAAACACCGTCTACAGTTGTTACTTCCGATGCAGGTGCGGGAGTTGGTTACACAGGAGTCCGGATTCGTGGTACAGATCCAACCCGAACCAATGTCACCATTAATGGTATTCCTGTCAATGATGCTGAGTCACATGGTGTATTTTGGGTGAATATGCCGGATTTCGCTTCTTCTGTAGATAATCTGCAGGTGCAAAGAGGGGTGGGTACTTCAACGAACGGAGCTGCTGCTTTCGGAGCAAGTATCAATCTTCAGACGAATGAATTGAATGAGAAAGCATATGCAGAACTGGATAATGCGTATGGGTCGTTTAATACCTGGAGACATACGATTAAAGCAGGTACAGGGTTAATTAATAACAAATTCAGTATGGACGCACGTCTGTCCAAGATTTCCTCTGACGGATATATCGACCGGGCTTCCTCTGACCTGAAATCGTTTTATGTGTCAGGAGCGTGGCACGGGAAGAAATCGAATCTGCGTTTCAATATCTTTGGCGGAAAGGAAATAACATATCAGGCGTGGAACGGTGTTTTTCAGGGCGACCTGAATGATCATCGTCGTATGAACTCTGCTGGTGCTTACATTGATGAAAATGGTGAACAAAAATACTATGACAATGAAGTAGATCATTACCAACAAACCCATTATCAGCTTCACTTCTCACACCGTTTCTCCAACAAGTTAAATTTGAATGTGTCGGGTCATTATACCAGAGGGAAAGGATACTATGAGCAATTCAGAAGAGATGACGATTTTGACACGTATGGATTACAGCCGGTTATTGTTGCAGGTGATACGGTTGTGAATACAGATCTGATCCGTCGCCGTTGGTTGGATAACCATTTCTACGGAGGTGTTTTCTCACTGAACTACACGAATCAAAAAGGGTTTAACCTTGTTTGGGGTGGAGGAGCGAACCAATATATTGGGGATCACTTTGGAGAAATTATCTGGGCACGTTATGCTTCACAGAGCGATATCCGTGATAGATACTATGATAACCTTGCTGTAAAATCGGAAGCGAATTCATATTTGAAAGCTACCTACCAATGGAAGAAATTAATTGCCTTTGCCGATATACAGTATCGTTTTGTTGATTTTCGATTTGAAGGGAACGCTGTGATTAATGAAGAAATGACGCTGACGGACCAAGTGGTAAATTATCACTTTCTGAATCCGAAAGCAGGTTTGATGTATGATTTCAATGAAAAGCATAACCTGTATCTTTCGTATGCCATGTCGAATCGGGAGCCGGTGCGTAAGGACTTTACAGAGAGTACCCCGGATAGTCGTCCGAATCCGGAGCAATTGCATAATATTGAGTTCGGTTATCGTATGCGTTACAAAAAGTTGATGTTGAATATCAACGAATATTTCATGTACTATAAAGATCAGTTGGTACTTACCGGTCAGATCAATGATGTGGGAGGATATACACGTTCAAACGTCGATAAAAGTTATCGTTTGGGAACGGAAATTGAACTGGGGTACAAACCGATCAAATATCTTCATTTCACAGCTAATGCGGCATTCAGTCTCAATAAAATTGCTGAATTTACGGAGTATATAGACAATTATGATGACGGAACGCAGGAAGTGATCACACACAAAAATACAGACATCGCTTTTTCTCCGAATGTTATTGCCGGAGCACGAATTTCTGTTCTACCTGTAGATGATTTAGAGATCTCGTTTATTAACAAATATGTAGGTCGTCAGTTTTTGGACAATACATCTAATGCAGACCGACAGTTGGACGGATACTTTGTAACGAACTTCCGTGTAAACTATACATTGAGAGATGTATTCTTTAAAGAAATGACATTTGGATTTATGGTGAACAACATTTTCAATAATCTCTATGAGAATAACGGGTATACCTTCAGCTATATATATGGTGGAGAACGAACAACGGAAAATTATTATTATCCACAGGCAGGAACACACTTTCTGTTCCATATTCGTCTGAGATTGTAAAAGAGTACTTTTTGGGGAGGCATGAAAATGTCTCCCTTTTTTGAAAATAACAGAAATATGAAAAGATTTATTCCTTTCAATGACATAGGTAATCATTCTGAAGTTGTTGGTGTGGATTGTTTTCATCCGAAAGCATTTTGTCTTTCCCATTGGAGAGGCGCAAATATTCACTCTGACTTACAGGCAGACACAAGTACTGAAATTGTAATCAATGCTGTAGAGCAGAATATTCCCGAGTTGTCATTTCCTGTGGTTACCAATAATCATTTTGATATCGATGGGTTTATGGGGGTGTGGTGCTTTATGTATCCGGAAATGGTAAAAACGTTTGGAAAAGTGTTCAAACAAATGGCACTCATTGGAGATTTTCGGGAGTACAATCCTCATCTTCCTGAGTCAGATTTAGCCCTTAAACTGGTTTGTTGGATTAATAAAAAGGAAAAAGAACTGTTTTATGCTCCTTTTGGTGCTCAGTTTACCGAGCAAAAAGAGGTACAGATGTGTGTAGATAAGTACGATTGGTTTTTAGAGAATCTTGGAGATGTGCTTGTCAACCCCGAAGCTTATCAGGCAGATTGGGAAGAAGAGTACAGCCGGGTCAGGGAAGATTATCGGTTGATTGGAGATCAGGGCAATCGAGAGTGGATTGAGGATGTCCGTATTCAGATTGTTCATGCGCCTCGTCCTGTCCATTATTATGCTTTGTATGCTCATTCGGAAATTGCAGATATGGTACTTAGTATCTATCCGGATAACTGCTATGAGTTAGAGTATAAGTATACGACCTGGATTGACACCGCTACGCGCAAGAGCTTTCCCAGAATCCAACCCGAGGATTTGATGGATCGTTTGAACAAGTTAGAGAAATCAGGAAATATATGGCAGTCACAAAAGTTTACAGATACGGCACCTATTATTAGTCTGAACAGTAACTCGTTTACTAAAGAACAACGATTTGATCATCCTTTTACACGTAATGTACAGAGCTCATCTATCTCAGTAAAGGACTTTGTTGCTTTTGTAACAGGGTTTTACAGAGAAAGGTTAGAAAGTGCGCCTCAAAAGTCTATGTATACATGGGAGGAAATGAGAGCCTACAACCGGGATGTAAAAGAGCGGGTGGTATAAAACGAGAATAGACCTGTACTATTCGGTAATTGTAAATTCGGCAACTGGAAATTTGTGTAGTTTTGTCGTGATACATAATTTATAGGTAAACGTCATTATTTCAAGAAAAGACATAGTAGTAGTTGGGGGGATTGTTTTTCTTCTTATTGTATTTTTTGGATTGAACCTCTTCTCGGGTGATGCTAATATTCCTTTACAGGAAGCCTGGTCGTTGCTGTGGGGAGGTGTTGTAGAAAATACGTCCTGGAGCTACATTATGGAAGAGCGATTATTGCGGACCATAAACGCTGCATTAAGCGGAGGAGCACTGGCTTTTTCAGGGTTAGTACTTCAATCTTTCTTCCGAAACCCCCTTGCCGGACCTGGTGTTCTGGGGGTGTCAAGTGGTGCATCCGTCGGTGTGGCTGCCGGGATTCTGGCTACAGGATTTGTAGCTGAATGGACAGGTTTGTTTTCGCAATATGCATTAGGAGCGATTGGTGCTTTTAGTGTTTTAGTAGTCCTGATTATTCTCAATAAATGGATCAAAGGTGTAACACTTCTTGTGATTGGTCTGATGATTAGTTTTTTTGCTTCTTCCTTTGTCAATCTATTGTTGAATCTGGCCAACGATGCACAAACGAGGCGTTATGTTGAGTGGGGGTTTGGAAGTTTTTCTTCCGTTTCTCATGATACATTCGGATGGTATGCCCTGGTGTTGATAGGTGTTATTCTTTTCGGTATTTTCTATTTCCCGAAATTATTGAATGCATGGGTGTATGGAGAACAACAGGTTATCGCTTCCGGATTTTCCCTTTCCAAAGGTCGACTCATGATTGTTTTGACATTGGGTATTCTTATTACTCTGGTTACTTTACAGTGTGGGCCTGTTAGTTTTATCGGAATTGCTGTTCCTCAGTTGATCCGACTCCTTTTTAAGAGTGTGCACCATCTTGTTCTGTTAATTGCTTCGTTTGTTGGCGGTGCGTTAATAGCTGTACTGGCAGACTTTATCTTGCGAAATGCCGGTTTGCCATTACCTCTAAATGCTATTACTGCACTGTTCGGTGCTCCCGTAATTATTTTTGTGATCATTCGTTCTTCAAAAAAGCAAATAGGGATATGATGAAACTGGATGATATTCGGGTAGCTATTGGTGGTAAGGAGCTGTTTCGCGTTTCTGAATTTCTGCTCGAAAAAGGAACTATGACAGCTTTGTTGGGAAAGAACGGATCAGGCAAATCTACTTTTTTAAGGGGGCTTTGTGGGTTTACACAAGATATTACAGGTAACATTGACTTTTTTGGTTGCAAAATGCAATTCGGAAAATCGTTTCGTCCGTTTTCAGGAATGGTATACGTTCCGGTAAAGCAACCCGTATTTGGTAGAGTGACTTTGTTAGATGTTATTCTTTCGGGAAGATCTTCTACGCGAAACTTTTTGGACATTCCTTCGCAGGAAGAAAAACAGGAGGCGCTCAGGGTTCTTGAAATATTTCACCTACAGGAGTTTGCAACGTCCGTTTTTACCGAATTAAGTGACGGAGAACAAAAAATGGGGCTTGTTGCCCGGGCAATTTTTCAGAATGCAGAGGTAATTTTGTTAGATGAACCGGAGGCTTTTCTGGATGTAGGAAACCGATCACGTATGTTTAAAGAACTCAGGAAACTAGCTGATGGCGGTAAGATTATCTTGTTGAGTACCCATCAACCAAATTTAGCAACACGCTATTGCGACAAGGTAGTATACATTCATCAGAAAAAGCTGCATTGTATCCCAGCTACCGAATGCTCAGAAGAGTTGGTAGAAGAAATGTTCGGATAATTATGGATTTTCTCTCAGCCAGATTTGCCTGCTTAAAGTACGGTTATTGCGGAA
>NZ_CFIGVI010000062.1:0-13100 GCF_984588085.1 Wandonia sp. | reverse complement strand
CCCCATCACTGTAAAAAACTGGAATACCAATCGATAACAAAACGGTACCGGAATCCGTTCTTCTCCAATTGGAGGTTTTCCGGATAAAGTTCCTGGGCGTTACCACCGAACATATAGTCCTTATAATCAAACACAAGAGAATCGATCAGTCCGGAAACGGAACCGTACAAATGAATTTTCCAGTCATCGGTTGTGTTATAGGTCATTATCACTATCCGATCCGTTGTAAGGTTTTCAACATGGGGAATATTCGAATTGGCAAAAGTATCTGAAACAAATACAAGGTCCTGGTTCGAATCGGTTAAGGTATAATACAGATCTTCTTCAGGCCAGGGGTTCCCCATGCTATCCACCCCGGGTATTGCATCTAACGAATATTCATAGATAAGACCTTTGCCGGGATAAATACACTCCTGCTTAAAACCGGTATTGGTGGCTTTAGGATCATCACATTTTTGTTTACAGGAAAAAAGCATAAATAGCACAAAAGGAATGACAAAGAACCTCATAAGGCATTACAATTTGATTATCAATAAAATAACGCCTTAACAGAACGATTTATTGCTCTAAGAAACCCAACGAAATAGGACTTCAGATAGCAGAGCGATATTCAAGTCAGCCAATACGTTCAAACGGTTCGGATTCTCTCTATAAAAATCATATCTTATTTACAGGTAACTTCTGAATTCACTCGGACTCAGTCCTGTTTTAGATTTGAATAATTTACTAAAGTGATTCGGATAGTTGAACCCCAGTTCGTAGGCAATCTCGCTGATACTTTGTTCCGATTGCAACAGTAATTGCTTTGCCTTGTCTATTAAAAACAAATCAATGTGTTCCTTCGCACTTTTCCCTGTTTCGGCTTTTAACAAGTCACTCAGATAGTGATCAGACATATTCAGCGCCTTACCACACGCAGCCACGGTCAGCATTCCTTTCTCTGCCAGATCATCGGCAAAATAATCATTCAGAAAGTTCTCAAACCGCACCAAAAATCCTTTATTGATACTCTTACGGGTGATAAACTGCCGATCGTAATACCGCTGACAATATTTCAGTAATGATTCCAGATTAATACTGATAATTTCATCCGTATGTTTATCAATACGCTGATGGTATTCCCGTTCAATTTTCTGCACGATTTCGGTCAGCGATTTTTTCTCTTCATCCGAAAGGTGAAGTGCCTCGTTGGATTCGTATTTAAAAAAGTGATAGTTGCTCATTTGGCTCCATAGATCTGACTGGGCAATAAAATCCTTGTGCACCAAAATACTCCATTCATCACCGGTTTCTGAAAAATCAGCTCCCCGGGTAGCAAACACCTGATCCGGCGCAATAAACACCATCGTCCCTTCCTGAAAATCGTACGTATTCCGACCATATTGCATTTCTGCCTGCTGTTTATCCTTCAGTGAAATCATATACATATCCACACGGAATCGCTGTTCTCCGAAATTTTCATCCAATTGCAGATCTGCATGTCGTAATACGGAAATCAACGGATGCTTCGGTTTGGGCAATCCAAACATAGCATGTACTTCCGAAAGGGTTTTAACATGAATAACTGGCTGACTCATACTACAAATTTAGTGATTTACAGATGTTTCTTTTTCCTTGGTGATTTTTTATAAAAAACAACTCCCGAAATATATCCGAACCGGGAGCTGCTTCTACGTTTCTATATCCCTGATTCGACCAGTTGTTTCAATTCCTGGTTGAAAACCTTATACCCTTCCAGCATTTGTTTTTCGATTTCCTCCACTCCCGGAATATCGGCTCCGTGTAAACCGTCAGATTGTATCAGTCGTGTTCTACCCTCACCGGCATCCTCCAATTCAAAAACATGAAAATCTTTTAATCCGGCAAAAGCATCTCCTGTCCATCCGAACACTTTTTCTTCTTCGAAGAGAAACATCATTCGGTCAAAAACAATACTTCCCCCGTCCGGGCTGATAAACTCCAGTGTCAATTGACTCTCTTTTTTGAACGCCCCTTTTGCCGAAAGCATCAGACTCGTCCACTCCGGCCATTTTTCGAGATCAGACAAAACTTTCCAAACTATTTGTCTGGGTGCGTTGATAATAATATCAGTAGATATATGAATATTTTCGTGCTGCATTTGTACTGTTTATTTAAAGTGAATTCGGATTTACTGTTAACATCTCATTTGCTCGTGCTTTCCAGGCTTGCTCTTGTGTCGCTTTAATCCAGGGAATAATGGCTTCCGGAATGACATTTCGGAACAGGGAGTTTTCTTCTTCAGCTACGCGAATCATAGCATCAATCATTAACTGAGGATCCAATTGTTGTTCCAGTGCGGCAGGATCAGTAAATGCCTGAATAATTTCCGGCTTAGACAGTGACACTTCGGGGTTCCACCATTTTAACAAGGTCTCCGCTCCCCGGTCATTGAATCCCGTACCAAACACCCCCGGATTCACCGTACAAATCTCTACTCCGGTACCCGTTAATTCTTCTTTCAGACCTTCTGCAATTCCTTCCAAAGCGTGTTTTGTAGAAGTATAAATCGCTGCAAAAGGAACTGTAATCAGCCCCCCCATTGAGGAAGTGAAAACAACTTTTCCTTTCCCCTTCTTCACCATCTTTGGCAGAAAAGCCTGCACCAACTGTAAAGGAGCAAATACATTCACTTCATAATTTCTACGGACATTTTCAACCGGAATTTCAGCTACCGGACCGGTTTCCATCACTCCAGCATTGCTCATTAATACATCGACATCGTATCTTTCCGCTGCATACTGTCGGTCACTCGCTTTGGTTACATCCAGTACAATTACTTCCAGTTCTACATTTTCCTTTTTTGCATCTTCCAACAAAATGGTCTTCAACGGCTCAACATGTACCGCTGCTATGACTCTGTGTCCTTTTTTAGCCAGTCCTATTGCTGTTCCTTTACCAAAACCGGACGAAGCTCCTGTAATCAAGATTGTTTTACTCATTTGTTCTGTTTTTTGTTTGTAACAATTTG
Organism: Wandonia sp.; assembly: GCF_984588085.1. Taxonomy (NCBI): domain Bacteria; kingdom Pseudomonadati; phylum Bacteroidota; class Flavobacteriia; order Flavobacteriales; family Crocinitomicaceae; genus Wandonia; species Wandonia sp. The sequence goes on along the minus strand of NZ_CFIGVI010000062.1, from coordinate 10,111 downwards.
TAATACAAAGGTGCAGTCAACTTCTATAGAAGACAGATACAAACCGCAGCAGATCGGATATAAAGTGCAGGAAAAATTCTATTTTTACCTTTTTAAGAGCTATAAAAGCCAGTAATTACGTTCCTGAAATGTCTTATCATAATTGAATAAATAGATATGAAACCCCAAACTATCCAACTATTCCTTCCTGACGGATCTCCCACCAGTATTCGTGAAGCTGAAATAACGAATCGTCTGGTAAAAGCTATTTTATTTCCACGAAATAAGATCCAGGAAGTAGCCGAACGCGACATGGTCCATTTTACTGGAATCTATTTTTTGTTTGGTACGGATAAAGACGGCAGTAGCCCCAAAGTCTATATAGGAGAAGGGGAAAATTGCTACAAACGTATTCAACTACACAATAGAACTAAAGATTTCTGGACGCATTGTATTGTCGTCATCACCAAAACAAACGAATATACCAAAACAGATAGTAAATTTTTGGAGCATTATTGTCTGGAACACGCTACGAAAATCGGGCGTTACAAAACAGATAATGACAATGGTTCAAAGAAACCATCCATTCCGGAAAGCAGAGAGCACGATCTACTGGATAATTTCGAAACGTTAAAAATTCTTTTAGCCACATTGGGCTACCCCCTATTTGAAGAAAAACGCAAAGCGAAATCTTCTAAAGAGCTATTTTACTGTAAAGGAAAAGAAGCGAGTGCTAAAGGAGAATTAACAGATGATGGTTTTCTGGTTTACAAAGGAAGTTTGGCAAACAAAGAAACAAGTAAAACAGTTGGTGAATGGGTAAAGAACATGCGGAATTCTATGATTGAAGATGAAATACTGGTCGATAAAAATGGTGTTTTAGAATTTCAGGAAGATTATATTTTTAAATCCCCCAGTGCAGCTTCCTCTACCATTCTGGCACGTAGCTCAAACGGATGGAAAGATTGGAAAAATAAAGAAGGAAAGACGTTAAATGAAATAAAAAGAAAATAAAACATACCGCAGCAAAAAGGCCGGGTATCTCTACCCGACCTTACTTGTACTAACAATCTAAAACCTAGTGTTTGATAATTCGTTTTCTTAGAACACCTTCTTCTGTAGAAAGGTTTACAAAATATACTCCCGGTGCCAGTTCTCTGACATCGATACTGTTATCAGCATTCATTTCTACCTGAATCTGTTGACCATTTAAAGCGGTCAGGTGCACAGACGAGATCGCTACATTTGCATCAATAAACAAACGATCGTTAACCGGATTCGGATAAACTACCCATTTGTCTTCTTCCTGATCTGTAATTCCCAGATTAGTAATAACTACACACGCTGAAGTATCCGGACAAGCAAACGAAGAGGAGGTTACAACCACCGCATAACTTCCATTTGAAGATGGCGTAAACGTCTGATTCGTCTCTCCTGAAATTTCGGCATATCCGTTGTTACAATCTACCCACTGATAAGATACTCCGGTTGCTTCCGATGTTAGGATTCCATCCTGAAATGTAACCGATGTATTCACGACACACATCATAAACAACTCGTTACCGTTTGTTCCATCATCTGCGCTAAAAAACAGAACATCTCCCATGGCAACCATATCCATAGGATTAGCATCTCCTGCCCCGGGATTAATCGAATGCAATTGAACACTGTTTCCATCGTACGAATACAATTCATTACCTTCACTGGTGCTCATTGCTGAAAAAATCAATTGCTGATTAACAACCATGAGCATGGAAGGATTTGAACCTGTCGCTCCTACCTCAATATCCTGCACCAGAGAAACGGTAGTTCCGTCATACATCATCAGCTCAACACCGTTTGTTCCGTTATCTGCTCTGAAAAATACATTTCCATCATACAAGGTAAAATTCCCCGGATTTGATCCTGAAGCTCCCGGATTAACATCCGATGAAGAAAGTGCTGTTCCATCAAAATACCAAAGTTCTCTCCCATCCGTTCCGTCGTCAGCGGCAAAGTACACGCCTCCGTTTCCATCCGGAACATAGTTATCAGGAGACGAAGATGTCGCACCTGTATTGATATCATAGGTATTCAAATCCGTTCCATCATAGGTATAAAATTCAGTTCCCTCTGTTCCTGTTGTTGCTGTAAAGAACAACGTAGTTCCATCACTCGTAAGAGAATAAGGATACGAACTATTCGGACCGGATTGAATATCAATAAGGGTTACCGAAGTTCCATCATATTTTCTCAACTCAGAACCGTTCGCATCGTCCTGTGCTGAGAAATATAGAATTCCGTTTGATTCCGTAAACTCATTTGCCAGAGAGCTTCCTGATCCGGGATTGATATCTTCGATTAAACTCACGGTACTTCCATCAAATTTATAGACTTCAATTCCCGTCGTTCCGTCATCGGCTTTAAAAACCAATTCGTTACTGTAAACGGTAAGACTGGTCGGATAAGAACCACTTGCCCCTGTATACACTTCGAACATTGTCACATTCGTTCCGTCACACTGCCAAAGCTCTGCTCCGCTTGTTCCGTCATCGGCCGAAAAGACCACATTTCCGTTAAACACGGTAATCTCCGAGACACCGCTTCCGGTTGCTCCGGGATTAATTTCAAACTGCGTAAGACTACTTCCGTCATACTTGTACAACTCTGGCCCTGATGTCCCGTTATCAGCAACAAAATACAAGTCACTTCCGACCGCTGTCAGACTGGACGGATACGAACTCCCTACCCCGGGATTGATATCAATCAATGTAGTAGAACTCCCATCATACATCCACAACTCATTTCCATCACTACCATTATCAGCCGTAAAATAAACCACAGATCCCACAGGAGTAATCTCCATCGGGTAGGAATGATTTCCTCCGGGGTTAATATCTTCGACTAAAAATTGAGACCTCGCACTGAAAGCTGCCAGTGCAACAACCAAGGTAAGATACGTTTTTTTCATAATACTTGTTTTTTGGTGTACCATTAGACACGTAACAACTCCAACATTGGTTGGTTTTTTTTGAATAATCACGGAAAATATTATTGGATTCCTAAGAAAATGAAAACAAAAAACAATCACACAAAACCTGTAAAACAGCTAATTACCAACAAAAAAACGTCTCATTTTTTAATTCCTTAAAATTTGTTAAAACTATCTACTTCGTATTCTTTCTCTACTTGTATCCTACCAAAAAAGAACCTGCTTTCCGGTTTGATTTTTCCTTTTTTTACTATCTTTCTTTACCAAATCAGAAGGCATGTTTACAATCGCTGGAAAAACAGTTTTGATTACCGGAGGCGCCTCCGGAATAGGGAGATTAATGGGAGAGCTAATCCTTCAAAAAGGAGGAACATTAATTATCTGGGATATCGATTCCGAAAAAATTGATCACACGGTCCGGGAGTTAATTCCACTTGGATCTGTAGCAGGTTACCGGGTAAATATTGCTGATGTAACTCAGGTAAAAGAAACTTACCTGAAAACAAAAGAAAATCACGGTACAGTAGATCTATTGATTAATAATGCAGGAATTGTTGTCGGAAAATATTTTCATGAACACAGTGAAGAAGATATCGAACGAACGATGGAAATAAATGCCCGTGCACCTATGTATATTACCCGTCTTTTTCTCCCCGATATGCTTCAGCAAAATTCTGGATATATATGTAATATCGCTTCTTCGGCAGGTTTAATTTCCAACCCGAAAATGTCGGTTTATGCGGCCAGTAAATGGGCATTACTGGGATGGTCGGATAGTATACGACTGGAAATGAAACAGCTCCAAAAGAACATTGGAGTAACAACCGTAACTCCTTATTATATCAATACCGGAATGTTTGATGGCGTTCGTTCTGTTATTCCTATTCTGCAACCGGAAAAAGTCGCTAAAAAAGTGATTCGCAGCATTGAACGCGGTAAACCCATTGCCAGCATGCCCTGGAGTATTCATTTTGTCCGCTTCTTTCAGGGAATTTTCCCGATTCCGTTTTTCGATTGGTTTGTCGGGAAAGTTTTGGGTGTGTATACAACAATGGATGACTTCAAAGGTCGTCAGTAGTCCGGTTATGAAGTTTCTCATTTGACTCACCTACAAGACCTAACATTTCCCTTCGGGAATCTGACACAAAACAAATTCTGTTTCCTCCACTTTAGCCCATAAAATCTCTGTAGTTTTGTCATAAATACGTTCGGTATAATGACAAGTATCATTCTTCTTTTTCTCTGCCTTTTCATCGGAATTGGCATTCGTTACATCAAGGCTTTCCCCAAAAACACACATACTACGCTCAATCAGTTTATTATCTACATTTCACTTCCGGCGATGGCTCTTCATTACCTGCCGAAGATTAATTTCTCATGGGATCTGCTGTTTCCTGTTGCTGTCCCCTGGATTGCATTTGCCGGAGCATTTTTACTCTTTGCCGGTCTGGGGAAACTATTCGGATGGTCCCGATCATTAATCGGTTGTCTGATCCTGACCGGAGGACTCGGAAATACTTCATTTGTAGGAATTCCTGTCATCGAAGCCCTGTATGGACAAGAGGGACTGAAAACACTCATCATGGTTGATTTACCGGGAACTTTTGTTGCCTTATCAACCGTTGGGATACTGGTCGCTACGATTTACGCAAGAGGAGAAAATAATTTCGGACTTATTTTCCAGAAAATATTTACGTTTCCTCCCTTTATTGTTTTCCTGATTGGGATTGGCCTGAATTTACTGAACGTTCAGTTTCCCGATTATCTGGATGAAGTCTTTTACAAACTCAGTGCTACGATCACGCCAATAGCACTTGTTTCTGTAGGGTTTCAATTGAAAATCAAAGAACGGAGTAAACACTGGCCCTTTTTATTTCTCGGGCTATCGTATCAATTGATTGTATTACCTGCATTCATTTATCTTCTTTACATCGTATTTCTTGGTCAGAAAGGAACAGCTATCGAAGTTTGTGTTATGGAGGCAGCCATGGCTCCGATGATCACAGCCTCTATTATTTCTTCGTCCTATGGTCTCAAACCCCGTTTAAGTAATATGATGGTAGGTATTGGAATCCCTGTATCTTTCCTTACACTTGCCTTGTGGTATTTTATTTTACAGGTATAAAACGCTATACGAATTCCGCAATTTTATTTAACTTGCTTCCGGTTAACCTTATATTTTATCAATATGCGTTTATCTATTATCGCTCTTAGCGCTCTGTTATGTAGCATCACTGTTTTTGGACAGAAGAAGTCGCAACCCATTACTATCGGAGAAACGGTGACATTACATTCTGAAATTCTTCAACAGGAAAGAAAGCTGAATATCTATCTGCCGCAGGGATATTCTCCTGACTCGATAAAGCGTTACCCGGTTCTTTATCTTCTGGATGGATCTATGCATGAAGATTTTATTCATGTGTCGGGGTTGACGCAATTTGCTTCTTTCTCCTGGATCAATATGATGCCGGAATGTATTGTTGTCGGAATAGCCAATACAGACCGTTACCATGACTTCACTTCTCCCTGCGAAAAAAAGGAGTATAAGGAAATCATTGAAAACAACGGTGGTTCGGAAGACTTTACTTCCTTTCTCGAAAAGGAGGTACAACCCTTTATTGACCAGAACTATAAAACCACAAAAAGCAAAACACTCATCGGACAATCGCTTGGCGGACTTTTAGCCACAGAAATTCTTTTTAAACACCCCGATCTTTTTGACAATTACCTCATCGTTAGTCCAAGTTTGTGGTGGGATGATCAGTCGCTTCTGGAAACGACTCCCCTCCCCTATACTTCGGATAAATCTGTTTATGTAGCTGTGGGGAACGAGGGAAAAGTGATGAAAAAAGTTGCGCGAAAATTATATAGTAAATTGAAAAAAGTAAGCCCGGAAACCACTTCGGTTTATTTCCGTTATTTCCCTGAACTGGATCATGGCGATGCACTTCATCAATCCGTGTACTATGGCGTGAAGAAGATATTTTACCCTGAAAAGCGTGATTAATTTTGAAAATATCGACTACCTCCAAACCGGGAATAAACGTCAGCGAGAGGCTTATCAGACACTGACCCAACACAAATTACTGGAAAGACTGGTCGAGTTTGATCCGCTTCTTGCAGGTACAGTACCAATTGGGATTGACCTTCCTTCCAGTGATCTTGATATCGTCTGTTGCTTCCAGTTTCCGGACTACTTTGAGAAGTTCATTCTCTCCCGTTTTCAGAAAGAAGACCGATTTCGGATCAGGTCGATAGAACACCCCGGAGGGAAGGCCATTGTCGCGAACTTTCTTCTGGATACATTCGAAATTGAACTCTTCGGACAAGCTGTTCCCTCCAAACAGCAATATGCCTTTCGACATTTACTCGTTGAACATCAGCTTCTGGTACAATTCGGTGAAGAACTACGAAAAAAAGTAATTCACTTCAAAAAACAGGGATATAAAACGGAACCTGCTTTTGCAGAAGCACTCGGCATTCAGGGAGATCCTTACATTGAATTACTCCGTTTACCAACCGATTTATCGGTTCTCTCAATAAAAAAATAATTACTGGGTACCTAAAGAGCTGTTGTTATCCCTACCTTTACGAATATGAAAATTCTCGTCATAGAAGATGACCCTATACTGAATCAAAACATCTCCGAAGCACTGGAAGCTGAAAAGATGATTGTCGAACGTGTATTTGATGGTTCATTGGCGGAAAGAATGCTCAAAAAGGATATTTTTGATTGTGTGATCATGGATATTAATCTTCCCGGAAAAACAGGGTTTGATGTCTGTCGTGAGTTTCGCACCTTCAATACCATTACACCGATAATCATGCTTACGGCATTCAATGAACTGGAAGATAAAGTAAAAGGATTTGATTGTGGAGCTGATGATTATCTTACCAAGCCCTTTTTCATGCGGGAGCTATTACTTCGTATTCATGCCCTGGTAAAGCGTGCTAAAAATCAAAAAAACAATCCTGACGAAAACGATACCTTAACTGCCGGAGATATCCGCATTGTCAAAAGCAGAAAAAAAGTATTCCGTCAGGAAAAGGAAATTCAACTCACACCACGAGAATATCAGATTTTGGAACGTCTGAGTAGTAATCCGGGAGAAATTATTTCCAAAAAAGAGCTGATCAACGAAATCTGGGGTACTTCCTTCGACACCAACACCAATACGATTGAAGTGTATATTAACTTTCTCCGGAATAAACTGGACAAACCTTTTGGTAAGAATAGTATAAAAACAAAAGTTGGTTACGGTTATTTTTTGGACCCTGAATGAAAATACGCAATAAAATACTGATTTATTTTTCCAGTACCGTAATTGCTTTATCAGCGATTTCTTTTGTACTGATCTATCTCCTTTTTTCAGAGTACCGGGAAGAAGAATTTCAACAGCAGCAAAATGAAAAGATCAAATACACAATTGGTCTGATCACCGACTTTAAAGACATGAGTGAAGAACTCTCCTTTCTCATGGACGAACAAAACATCAATGACTTTTACGATGAAAAGCTACTGGTCTTTGACAGTCAGAAAGATTTAATATTTTCCAGTCTGGATGACCTCCCGATTGCACGTTCCAACGAAATTCTGAATCAATTATCTCCTTCCAAAAGATGGATAGAAACCAAAGACGGGAATTATGATCTGATCGGAGTTTATGTTGAAAATAATGGTAAAAGCTACTATGCCATCAGTAAGGCATATGATGAATTCGGGTACTCTAAAATGTACTACCTGAGAACGGTTCTTACCGGATTATTTATTGCAATTACCGTTATCGTTCTCTTTGTCTCTTTCTTTCTCTCCAATGCTATTTCGAAGCCCATTACACGACTTGCAGAACAGCTTACCCACACTGATCTCAGTAGCGAAAAACCAGTTGAACTGGATCCAGACACTTCATCGTATGAGTTAAATTATTTAACCGTTCGTTTTAATGAATTACTCCACCGCACCAATACCGCATTTTCATTTCAGCGACACACTGTCCATCACATTTCACACGAGTTAAAAACGCCGATTGCCGTGCTCGTCTCCGAACTTGAGAAAACAAAAAATACAATTCATGACCCTCTTTTGGAAAGCAGGTTAGATAATCTGGTGAACAAAGCCAAATCGTTGGGAGAAATTATTAATGTTCTCCTTGAAATTTCCAAAATCGAATCCGGTCAGGATATACAAAAAACCAAACTTAGAACGGATGAAATTCTATTTGATCTCATAAGTGAGCTAGCTAGTATTTACCCTGATTTTCATTTTGAAATTCGCTATACTCCAGATACATTTAATGAAGACCGTCTGATCCTCTCGGCAAACAAGATGCTTCTCAAACAAGCATTTCTCAATCTTCTGACCAACTGCGTGACATACGGAACTGAGAAGAGAGCGGAAATACTTCTGGATTGTTCATCTCCTGAACAACTGCGAATTGCTGTTATAAATCACGGAAACCCTGTTTCAAAAAAAGAGGAAAGCTACCTTTTCCACCGTTTCTTCAGAGGTGAAAACAGCCGCGGCAAATTGGGGTTTGGGCTTGGGTTGGTACTTACACAACGTATTATACGTTTTCACCACGGTTCAGTCTCTTATCAAAATCCATCCGGGGAGGAAAATATTTTCGAGGTCGTGTTTACTAATAAAGCCTAGAAAACTATTTACCGGAGATCACGCGAAACACTTTTCGGAACACATTATTAATTACCGTATTTACATCCTCCGAGCATTTCAAAAAGTAAACCAAAGGAATAAATGACAGGGTAATAATCCCTCCTTTCCAGAAAAGATTCAGATATAGATTTTCAAGATCCGGCAGGAAATCTGACAATACTAAAACACCTAAAAACACACTCATTGACTTCAGCGTTTTAAGCGAAAAAGGAGATAATCCGTACCGGGATTTCAGGAAAATAAATCGCACTAAATTAATCACAAAAACAGATACTAACGATCCCAATGCAGCTCCTACAATTCCGATTTCCGTAATGAACCAATAATCTGTAAGTACCAAAAGAACAACCGAAATAACGGATAAAATCACGTTGAAGTAATAATAACGGGAAACAGCAATAATCTGATAATTTACCGATGCAATTACATCTGTAAACTGTGCTAAACCAATAAAAAAGATTACCCATATTGCTCCCGCAAATGGCTCTCCGAGATACTGCTCAACGGAATATCGGTTCCCCCAAATCATTAAAAACACATAACCGGCAACGACCATTAAAACCTCACTACTTTTTTTGTAGATTGCCTGAATTTCGCTCATCTCTTTTTTAGCAAAGGCTTCCGCTATAATGACAATTGCCACGCGTGTCAATCCACGTGCAGGTATCCCGACAACTAACCCGAAAAAGAACAAGGTGGAATATACACCCACCGCTTCTTCTCCAATCAACCATTGCAACATAATGGTATCGACATACAAAATAATTCCAGCGCTGATGATCTCAAACAACCCCACCATTGAAACACCCCGCATCTCTTTTCGCTCCTCTTTTGAAAAAGGTCCCGGAGCCGACAAGTGAAAAATCTTTAGTTTTTTCAGAAAGACAAGAGAAAGTACAAGTGGTAGAATAAAGATTGACATATTAAAGTAGATTAACCCTACAAAATCAATCCATTCAAAGTAGTACAAAGCCAATCCTATAATAGGAAACACTTTCAGGATAATACTATCAGAAAAAATCCCCAGAGTACTGACTTTATTTGCTCTCAGATAACCGTCCAGAATATTCTGAAACAATCTCGCTATTATAACCAGAATGACTCCCAGATAGAAATTATTGGTGTAAGCAAACTCCTCCAGCGATTCACCTTCTTTATTTTCAAAAAAGAAAAACTCCGTAGCCAGAAAAACAGGAATCATAATCAAAGCCCCCATTGTTCCGATCAGTAATACTAAAGAAAACAGTCCCCGATTGTTATCCTTTTCCGACTGAAAAATGGGAAACATTCGCAGAGTGGTAAAGTTTGCGCCCAACGTAAAAATACCGGAGAACATAGCCGTTGTATTGAGAATAATCTGCAACAATCCAATTTCTCCTTCGGATAAAATTTTAGGACGGATCAGAGCAGTTCCTATAAAACCGATAATCACTCCTACGTATAGTATGATCAGCGAATAAGTTGACTGCTTTTTGATAATTCCCATA
>NZ_CFIGVI010000061.1:0-13672 GCF_984588085.1 Wandonia sp. | reverse complement strand
TTACTTTCACAAAGTATCAGATACGAATCGTCATACTACCCTTAAACCAAAACAATATATAACAATTCCTTGTCTTATCAGAACTGGAAATAAATGAATGGCTGCAAATCGCTTGAAATAAACTGGATGATAACAAACACTGTGATAACAGCAACGATTGCTTTAACAGGCATTGGAGAGGCAACAAACAGCTCTTTATACCAATCTTTGACTCGTGTCGGTAACCAGTGAACGATAAAACCAAATAACATAGCGAAAAAGACCCATTTGTAGCCTGTCAAAATTTCCCAGGCAAGCCCCAACTGAAAGTTGGTCTGCATACTGTGCCACATTTGCTCTACTGTCTCCAAATCTTCCGCCCGGAAAAAGATCCGCGTAAACGTAATAAATACAAACGTGAAGGTAATGGCATAGATACGTACTAGAATTCCACTCTTATTCTTAAACGGGCTGATCTTCGACCAGTATTTGTGCCAGACAACTCCCAGTCCGTTCAGCCCTCCCCAAATGACAAAATTCCAGGAAGCTCCGTGCCATAATCCCCCGTATAGCATAGTAATCATCAGGTTAATATCCCGGATAATCGCTTTTTTCAGTCCCGGGAACAAATGGGCTAACCCGACGATTAAAAGAGCAACTCCCGCAAAAATAAGGAAGAACCACATGTTTCCGCTCAACAGGACAATTACCGTAAGAATGAGTGTAAGCGAAATCCATGTTCCCCAGGTTGAGTTCCGGTTTCCTCCCAATGGGATATACAGGTAATCTTTCAACCAGGTGGATAATGAAATGTGCCACCTGCCCCAAAACTCTGAAGTACTCTGCGCTTTATAAGGTGAATTAAAGTTGGTCGGCAGATAGAAGCCCATAAGCATGGCTACACCGATTGCAATATCCGTATAACCGGAAAAATCACAATAGACCTGTAAAGAATACCCGAAAAGCGCCATCATACTCTCAAACCCGGTGTACATTCCCGGATTATCGAATACCCGGTCAATAAAGTTGACGGCAATATAGTCTCCCAACACCATTTTTTTAACCAGTCCGTTAAGAATAAGGAAAACAGCCATTCCGAAAACACGCTTAGAAATGGAATACGGTTGATAAATCTGCGGAACAAATTCATTCGCGCGGACAATCGGACCGGCAACTAATTGCGGGAAAAACGAAACATAAAACCCAAAATCAATCAGGTTTTTAACCGGTTGTATCCGCTCACGGTAAATATCAACCGTGTACGAAATCGTCTGGAAGGTGAAAAATGAAATTCCTACCGGCAATATGATTTTATTAACATCAAAACCCGTTCCCAACCACTCATTGGACCAGTGCGCCAGGTGGTTAAACACTTCATAATCGGTATGGAACACCTGATTATAGCTTTCGGTAAAGAAATAAGCATATTTGAAATATACCAGTACCCCAAGGTTGATCGTAACACTGAGAACTACCAACCAAAGTCTTTTGCGCTTAGAAGTACTCCTGTACACTGCATTTCCGATGTAAAAATCAGTAACGGTACTGAAAAGCAATAAAAAGAAGAAAAACTCACTCGTTTTGTAGTAGAAAAACAAACTGATCAGAAACAAATATCCGTTTCGAAGCGCAATTTTCTTATACACGATTGCGTACACTGCATAGGCAATTATGAAAAAGCCCCAAAAACTAAACCGTGTAAAAATCATCGGTGCAGAGGGGTTGTAACTCAGCACATGGGACAGATAGTTCCAAATTTCATTCCAATTCAGCCAATCCATTAGTTTTCTGCTATTAAGTAATTTTCATACGCTTCCATAAGCGCGTTAAAAAGCAAATCTCCGATCAGGTTGTACCCTTCCCGGGTAAAGTGTATTCTGTCTTTTTTCAGTAAATCACGTGCTTTCCAGATGTTTGCACTTTTCAGGCCTCCCATTACAGCAAACATGTCCCACACAGCTCCATTATGTTTACGAGCTAACTCGTACATTGCTTCCTGAACGATGACTCCGTTTGTATTAAGTTTTTTATTGTATCCGTAACTATCATTATTGGTCAGAAAAACAAAGAATGTATTCGGGTTGGCAGATCTGATCTGCCTGATAATTTCATCATAATTGGCTATAAATCTTCTTTTTGTAAAATTTGATCCGTGGGCGTCGTTAATTCCAATTCCGAAAAACACAATATCCGGATTAAGTACTTGCATGTGCTGTTCAAACAACTCACATTTCAGAAACGACCCTGTACTGGCACCATTTACACCAATTGAATTATAGGTAAAACCCGGTTCATCATTCTCCAGGTAAAACCCATACAGAATAAACCGGTTTTGCAGCGAGTCTGTCTTAGTAAACCCTAATTCCAGTGTATCTACCGGGGTAGTAAGTTCTATCACTGAAAAGCCCGAATCCGGATAGTGATGAATCTGTGCCGAATCGCTTCCCAGCCACTTCATTTCGTAAGAAAGACTGTCTACTTCGTGCAATACTTTTATTCTATTAAAACGATGTGGCAGGTTCTTTTTGGTATCAAAAGTAATCTGAACAGAGGCGGTTGTGTCAGAGGTATAGACACTAATACCAGAAGCCCCGAGTTTTGTATCCAGCGTTCTGCTTACATTTCTGACATGCGACCAGTCTCCTGTATAGTCAACACGATAGTCGTAAGGACCGTTGGTTCTTGCAATACGAAAAGGAAACACGAGTCCTCTTGCTCCCTGCTGGTTGGGAATATAGCCCCCTAACCATTGACGCATGCGGTTCGAGTAAATATCTGCCTGAATGTGAGATCCTCCAAAATGAACAACATTTACTTTTCCTTCACCAAAAAGCATCAGGTTTTCCATCTTTTTGAAAAACACATCTGCCAGCTCCGTTGAACCGGGAAAATGTAGTTCTGCCTGATCGGTATGGATATAATCCGCATCAGGAATTTCAGCACGTATCGGCTGTCCATATAAGCTAATCGTTGCCAAACAAAACCCTATCGCTACAATCCAGTCTCTCATTTTTCCTTTTTCTTTCCTTTCTGTCGATTCAGATAGTGCTCATAATCCAACATGAGCGATTCGTAAAATATCTCTGCAATTTTTGACGCTCCACGCGGTGAGAAGTGGATATAATCTTTTGCTGCCAGCGGTGGGTCCGAATCTACCCAGCTCAACATCGAATTTTTTCCACCCATTACCTCATACATATCAAAGTAAGCACCACCCACCTCAAAGGCAGCCTCCTTAAGCGCATCCCGTACATCCGGCAGGTTCGGATAGGTTTGCATTTTCCCATTAATATTCTTTGACATATCCGAAGGGCCTATGACAAGTATAGATGCTTCCGGACAAAGGCCTTTTATTCTCTTCATATTTCGCAGAAATTCTTTTCCAAAGTTTTCGGCTTTTTTCTTCGTATCTACATACGGCATAACGTTTCCACCAAACTGAAGAATAATAAGTTTCGGATGAAGCGCATCGTACATTTGTTTGGTCAACTGACTATTTAATTTGTAGAAAATTGTTCCGGAACCACCACGCATGGAAATATTATCCATGTGAATTCCTTTTGGGGTCTCCAGCGAAATACCGTATACCTCGGGGCTGGCAGCTCCTCTGAAAGAAACCGTAACCGAAGAAGGTGCTTTCTCAAGATCAAATGAAACAATCTGTAGAGAAGTGTTAGCTTCAATCTGGCGACTTAGCTCCTGTCCGTCAAATGACAACACCAACTCTACAGGCGCGGAATTATGTCCCATAAATACACGCACTCTATTAAAATTCCGCACAGTAGCATGCGTATTCTTTCGGGGAGAGTACGAAACATAACCACTTGAAAATGTTTTTTCAACCAGAACACTATCCAGACTGTCTGCCATGTAATTATTGTACTTACACATAACAGCCAGAGCGCCGTATCTTCCGTCTTCGGCAAAAGGTCCTTTTCCTCCGAAAGCTGTATACCTTGTCCAGTTTTCAGACGCAGACTGGTAAATTGTCTGGCTATGTGTAATAGCGCGAGGAACTAACATTCCAACACCACCACCACCAAAACGAGCCTGTAGTTTTTTTCTCACGAACGAAGTAATCCGGTCTTCTTCTATCTGGGAATCTCCGTAATGCAGGATGCGGACACCCTGATCATTACTTCCTATCGTTGCCAACGCATTGAAAAAAGCATCCAGACCATCTCTTTCTTCATTTCCGTATTGCAACCTTGTTGGATCTGCCTTTGCTAACGCAACTGCAGCATCAATACTATCCTGAACCGATTGATAATGGGCATCCCGGAGTTGATCCAAATGTGCCTGTAAACTATCTTTTCGTGCTTGTATTAATGCCTCAACATCAATCTTTTCGTCCTCATTATTACCCAGAGCATCCTGTAGGCTTACAAAGTAAAAATCCTTACCGGCAACTCTTACCCCTTCCGCAGGAATAAAAAAGGCAATTGCTCCTAGCATTGTAAAAACAAGCGTCAAAAAAAGTAAGACCTTGTACGGAGGGAATTTCTTTGATTCTTTTTCCATTACCGCGTATAAATAGTTAATTTCTGTCCGGGTTGTATGCGACTGCCAATATTATTCCAACGCATAATATCGGTATCGCTTACCTTATACTTCTGACCAATCGCCCACAACGTATCACCGGATTTAACAACATAAACAATTTTTTTGGCACCGGTCGGAACAGCTGGTTTTTCGACTATCGGTTCTTTGATTTGTTTTTGCGTTGAAATGTCCGGTTTAACCTCCTCTCCCTTTGCTGCTGCATCCTTCTGACTTCGTGTCATATGATCAAATGCAGCGAAGTAAGCACTGTCTTTACACGAAACACGAAAGAAAACGTCCCAATATTTAGGAAGGACATTACTGGAAAAATCATTCATCTTCTTGATTTCTTCCAGGCCCGGACCAAACCAACGGGTTAAGTCTCTGAAATACTCTCCTCTATTCGTCCGGTAAAACACGTAACAACTATCTTCTTTTTCCGGAAAAAACACCTCTCTTTTGTAGTTACTAATGGAGTCTTTGACCAACAAAAAGCTTTCTTTTTTATTGGCCGGGATAACCAATGTATTACCCGGTAAAAGGAGTTCTTTATAGAACTGGGGGTTATAAGCCTTTACTTCCTTTCTATCCATATTTAGAACAGCAGCGACCTGCTCCAGATAGACCGTATCGTTTACCAAAACCGTTTCCGTTTCCCATATTTCTGAAAACGGATAGCCTTTTGCTTTCCATTCCTCTTTTTTCCCCCAGACAAAAGCAGCAGCACACATTGCCCAGTAAAAATCTCTGGAAGGATGCTGTATGTTTGGATAAATTTGTTCAAAGCCAGCTGCTTGTGGAGTTGCAAGTTCTGCCTTTCGAACGGTAGCTGCGCCTAAAACAAAGGCAGCTAATTGAAACGAAGGCTGATCAAATTGTTTCTTCAAATCAGAAAGATAACGTTCTGCAATACGTAATTGGTTTTCAAGGAAGAAACGGTTATCAATTGTTTTATCTATTTGACAATCATAACGTTGCGAAATTGGTGATGGTATAGAAAGAGGCATACTGCTTTCTTTTGCCTCGTAGCTTAAGAGGAAAACATTCGAAAAAACCAAAGAACGTAAAGCATTACGAAGTTCTGGAGAAACGATAGCAACTTTTTCTTCTTCGGATTCCATAAGCCCTAACCAGGTTCGGGTATATTGGTCGGGTTGCGTTGTATAAAAATCAATATACTCTGTTATGGTCTTGTCGTAACCGTCATACCATTTTCCCAAATACTCTTTCAAAAAAGTTTCAATCTCCTGCTGAGAATATTCCGGAAATTTTTTGAGCGGAGTTGATTTCACCGACTCATTATCAAGCTTGTACTTATAAAAAACGGACTGTGCCTGTTCAGCAAAGCGGGCCTTTAATTGCTGCATATACTCCCTATCCGCTGAAAAAGCAGTAACAGAACACAATAGCAATACCCACACAACCTGTTTACCAAAAGAAAACTTCATAGAGTAAAAGTAACGTGAACAAGGCCGCTAATTGTACATTGTGTCTTATTTTTTTAACGGAATACTGTGGAAAGCAATTACAGTTGTCGATAACGAACAAAAACCACTAACTTTGCAGGGTTGATCGGGATGAAAAAATACTGCGATAACATGGTCTCTTACAGACGTTTCCCCACAACAGACGTTTCGGTGGGAGACATTCGTATTGGGGCACAGCATCCGATTGTACTTCAGTCGATGACAACATCCGACACAATGGATACAGAAGCCGTTGTTCGTGAGTGTATTCGCATCTATGAAGCAGGGGGAGAACTTGTTCGTCTGACCACACCATCGGTTAAGGAGGCGCGCCACCTGACTGTTATTGCCGCCCGTTTAAAAGAACTGGGATATCGGATTCCATTGGTTGCTGACGTTCATTTTACGCCTAATGCAGCTGAAATTGCTGCCGGAATCGTTGAGAAAGTAAGAATCAACCCTGGAAATTACGCGGAGAAAAAGCACAAAGTACAGAAGGAATATACCGAAGCCTCTTATCAACAAGCCTTATCGGAAATAGAGGAGAAATTGCTTCCCTTTATACGGGTTTGTAAAGAGCACAAGACCGCAGTTCGAATTGGAACCAACCACGGATCTCTCTCAGATAGAATTGTGAACCGTTTTGGTGATACTCCACGTGGTATGGTAGAGTCAGCAATGGAATTCATCCGGATTTTTGCAAAACATGATTTTCATGACCTGATCATCTCCATGAAAGCAAGCAACCCACTAATAATGATACAGGCGTATCGATTACTTGTTGCAATGATGATCGAAGAAGGATACGCCTACCCGCTTCACCTTGGTGTAACAGAAGCCGGAGACGGAGAGGACGGAAGAGTGAAATCCGCAATCGGTATAGGGACACTTCTTGAAGATGGGATCGGAGACACGATCCGTGTTTCCTTAACCGAAGCTGCTCACAATGAAATTCCAGTTGCAAAAAAAATTGCAGATCGTTATTGTCAAAAAAAACCAAGTCCGTATTCAGATTACGAACTTTACTATAACCCTTATGAATATGCCCGAAGAAAAAGTGTCCGTGTTCATAACATAGGGGCTGACAAAGTTCCAGTTATTATTCACGATTTATCATCACTTGAATCACTAAAACGCAGCCATTTGTTTTCTATAGGCTATCAGTACAGTGTACCGCTTGATAAGTGGGAAATCAGTGACCAGGCCTGCGATTATATTTATACAGGAGAAAAAACCGTCGATTTTGAGCTACCCGGAACACTACAGGTAATTCAGGATTTCAACACCTGGCTTTCTACTGGAAAGCGTCCGACTCATCTTCCTCTACTAAGTACCAAAACTTACTTATCCGATAAAGAGAAAGAACTTGATTCAACTAATTTTTTCGTTTATATAAAACACGACGAAATAAAATCTCTACAACATATTAACTCCTTTGAAAGTCAAAATAGATTAGTTTTTCTTTTTGAACCGCACCCCGACTTTCCTGTTTATTCTTCCCGTCTTTTTTTCTCAGAACTCAATAATTACAAATTAGAAAACCCCGTAGTTCTGTCTTCATCTAACAAACAGGTTGAATACGATACTTACAGAATTTATACCTCCATTGATTTCGGAGCATTATTGATTGATGGTTTCGGCGATGGTCTTTGGATAAACAATACTGCAATTCCTCTTCGCGAAAGAAATGCCAATGCTTTCTCCATTCTACAAGCTACCCGTACAAGAATATCACAGACGGAATATATTTCCTGCCCCTCCTGTGGCCGAACTCTATTTGACCTGCAAGAAACCACAGCAAAAATAAAACAGGCGACTCAGCACCTTAAAGGAATCAAAATCGGAATTATGGGTTGTATTGTAAACGGACCTGGAGAAATGGCCGATGCTGATTACGGATATGTGGGATCAGGACCCGGAAAAATAAATTTATACAAAGCGAAAGAAATTGTGAAGCGAAATGTACCTTCCCAAAATGCGGTAGAAGAATTGATCACACTAATAAAAGAATACGGAGATTGGCGCGAACCGCGATAAAAACAGAAAAACAAGTAAAAAAACACGTTATTTATTTAACCCCTAAAGCAAAAACAAAAAATCTTAATGTGATTCCCTTTCAAAAGCAAAAACAAAGGCTTAAATCGTTTTAAAACCACCCCTTATACTCTTCTACTGTATTAAGCTATCGTAAGGTTCAAATGTGAAAAGATATACAAATCACTGATTAACAGATGTTTACTTTTTAAACACATAAATTTGGCTCGAAAAGCCACTTTCTTCAGCTTTACGGTTGGACTTTACTCCATTTAGAAAAGCATTTATCAACGATCCTCCCTTATATTTTTCGGAAAGCATACTTACATAGTACGCGTCAAATTTCATTGGTACTATTTCTACCAATTTAAGTCCAAACGATTTGGAAAGGTTGTTAATATCAGTCGGAGAAAAATGATACAGGTGTCTCGGTAAATCATAAGCGGCCCACAGTTCCTTGTAGCTTCCGGCATCAAAAGACATCCGATTAGGAACAGCAATAATTAAATATCCATCTGGTTTTATTCGATCTACAATTTTTTCAAAGTCCCGTTTCAGATGATACACATGTTCCAACACATGCCACATTGTAATTATCTCGACACTCTCCTCTGGCAGTTTAGAAAACTCATCGAGAGGAAATGTGTGCATTCCAAATTCTTTTTCCGTAAAACGCCGCGCATCTTCGTCCGGTTCGAATCCTTTTGCATCATATCCCGCATTCTTTAGAACACTCAAAAAATGACCAGTCCCACACCCATAATCTACAACGACTCCATTTTCACAAAGTCCCTGAACAAGTTTAAGCTTCTTCTTAAGTGTATAGTTCCTAACCCAATTATAGACACTATTTATCAGTCCCTTTTTGGAAGAAGAATGTGAGACATAAACATCACTTTTATAGTATTCTCCTATTTTCTCTTCCGACGGAATGGGGTTTGTAAACCAAAAACCACAAGACGAACACTCAACGATAGAAAATTCTTCTCCCGTAATCATGTGATCTTTACTGATCATTACCTTTTTAAAATCTGTAGCATTACAGATTGGACAATGTGCTATTTCGACTAATTGTTTCACGTGAAACTACCTCCCAAGATAAATTAATAAAACACTAATATCGGCAGGAGAAACCCCACTTACTCTTTTAGCCTGACCTATTGTTGCCGGCTGAATTTTACTTAGCTTTTGCTTTGCTTCTGTACTCAAACTAGAAAGCTTAGAATAATCCATATCTGTAGGAATAGACATTTCTTCGAGGCGACTTAGCTTCGCAGCCATCTCCTCCTCCCGATTTATATATCCCTCGTATTTCATTTGTATTTCAGCTTGTTCAACAACAGAAGCATCTACCATAGCCACCTCTTCTACCAACCCCTTTGTCTTTCCAGAAAGTGAAACAATATCCTCCAAACTAATGTTTGGACGGGTAATCAATGAAGATAATTTTACTTGCTGATTAACCGGAGAGCTATTGCGCTCTTCTAACAAAGGATTCACTATCTCTGGCTTTATCCCTTCCTTATTACAAGAATCAATAATACGTTTGGTAAAATCGTTCTTATACTCCACTTTCTTCAGTTGTTCATCTGATATCATACCCAAAGAATAACCAACAGGGGTTAAACGAATATCTGCATTATCCTGACGCAAGAGAATTCTGTATTCAGCTCGTGAAGTAAACATACGATAAGGCTCTTCCGTTCCTTTCGTAATTAGATCATCAATAAGCACACCAATATAAGCCTCCGAACGACTTAACACAAAAGCATCCTCTCCCTTAACTTTCTTGTGTGCATTAATTCCAGCCATCAGACCCTGACAAGCAGCCTCTTCATAACCTGTAGTACCATTTATCTGACCCGCAAAGAATAAATTATCAACCAATTTAGTCTCCAAAGAATGTTTTAATTGTGTCGGAGGGAAATAATCATATTCTATAGCATATCCCGGCCTAAACATTTTTACACCTTCAAATCCCGGTATAGTTTTCATTGCTTCGAACTGGACTTCCTCAGGCAAAGATGTGCTAAATCCATTTACGTATATCTCAACTGTATTCCAACCCTCTGGCTCAACAAAGATTTGATGACGATCCCGCTCAGCAAAACGATTTATTTTATCCTCAATAGAGGGACAATAACGTGGCCCTGCACTTTGTATAGCACCATTAAACATTGGTGAACGATCAAATCCGGAACGCAATATTTCATGCGTAGTAGCATTTGTATACGTAATATGGCATGCCCTTTGAGTTGCCAAAGGCTTTGTTTCCCAAAAACTAAACTTTGCAGGCACAGCATCCCCTTCCTGAACTTCCATCTTCGTATAATCTAAAGAGCGCCCATCGACCCGGGGAGGTGTCCCGGTTTTCATTCTTCCAGATTCAAACCCAAGTTTTACTAACTCTTCTGTTATACCGAATGAAGCCCCCTCACCTGCTCTTCCTCCTCCATATTGTTTTTCACCAAGGTGTATCAATCCATTCAGAAATGTACCATTAGTCAAAACAACAGAACGAGCCTTTATATTCATACCCATTCTTGTTTTTACACCAGTAATTTTACCACCCTCAACGGAAACACCAACCACCATATCTTGCCAGAAATCCACATTTGGATTGGACTCCAACAACCATCTCCACTCCAAAGCGAACAGCATTCTATCATTCTGGGTCCGTGGAGACCACATAGCCGGACCCTTACTTCTATTCAACATTCTAAACTGAATAGCACTCTTGTCCGAAACCAGACCGGAACCACCGCCCAAAGCATCAATTTCACGAACAATTTGACCTTTGGCGACACCACCCATTGCTGGATTGCATGACATCTGAGCAATTGTATTCATATTCATCGTCACAAGCAGAACCGAACTACCCATTTTCGCAGCAGCATTCGCAGCTTCACAACCAGCGTGCCCTGCACCCACTACTACTACATCATATTCTTTTAGCATAACTAATGTTTCACGTGGAACAAAATTACTAAGAATACAAACAACGTTTCACGTGAAACACTATCGCTTACTTAAATAATAATCTTCCTTTTCTCTCATTACTAGTTCTTCTTTCTCAGACTTATCCTTATACCCGCATAAATGCAACAAACCATGAACGGCAACTCTGTATAATTCTTCACTAAATTCAACATTCAACCCCTGTGCATTATCAGCAACGCGATCTGAACTCACAAATAAATCACCAGAAACAACAGGCCACTCCGAGTAATCAAAGGTTATTATATCTGTATAATAGTCGTGATCCAAGTGCTGCTTATTAATAGCTAGAAGATAATCATCAGAGCAAAAAACAAGCGTAATATCACCCAACTCTTTTCCCTCTTCAAAGGCAACTTTTTGAAACCAGGAAACAAAAAATTCCGGATCTAATCCCGGAATTTCAACATCTTCGTAAAACAATTCAACACCCATCTTATTTCACAAAATATAGTAATACTTTACTTCCATTATCTTCAAAAACCACATCGTCCGCTAATGATTTCATCAAAAAGACTCCTCTTCCATTTGGTTTCTCAATATTTTCCGGAGCTGTCGGATCAGGTAAATTCATAAAATCGAACCCGGTTCCCTCATCCTTTATAGCATAACAAACCCTATCGTCGCTAGATAACACCTCAAGAATAATTTTCTTCTGTTCATTATTTTTATTTCCGTGCACAACCGCATTATTAATCGCTTCAGTGACTGAAATCAATACATTCCCAAAGCTATCCTCCGATAAGTTCAAACTTTCACCTATCTTCTCTACTAACCCTTCTACAATATGAATACTATCCAGGTTTGTATCTAAAACCATACGCTCCACAAGATCATTTTCGCTATTTATCATCTAACAAAACCTTATTAAAATATTCCGCAGCTTTGCGTTTATAATAATTATTCAATCCAGGAGTTTTCAATCTCAACATCTCTATTTCACGCTCCTTTCGCTTCTTATACTCTGCAAATTTGATAAGGTTACGGTTTTCCTGATTTTTTGCTGTTTCACTTTCACGCTTATCTTCCCATTCACGCTCCTGTAATGCTTTCTCACTCTCCAACAGTCTTGTCAAAATCTCTTGCTGACGTTCGATAACAAACTTATCTCTACGATTTACGAGATCCTTTTCCTGGCGTTCCAACTCTTCTATCAACGGATTAAGAGCATTACCCGTCCCTTTACCATCCTTATTCAATTCCTGTCGCAACTTCTCAAGCATCTTTCGCATAGCAGCCTGTTCAGCAGCCATCTTTGCAACCTCCTTAGAACTCATTCCCGGTAATCCCATACCTCCCTGACCTCCGGGTTGGTTTCCCGGTTGTTGGCCTGGCTCTTCTCCACCGGGATTCGATCCTTTACCTTTCATTTTCTGAAGCTGTTTCTTCAACATCTCCTTCATATCCCCCATACTCATTCCCTGAGAAGGTTTACCTCCTGAACCGCCAGGGTTTTCACACTGCCCTGAGCCTTTCATCATGCTTTGCATCTGTTGCTGCATCTGCTCAAGTGACTCGTTCAATAACAAAGCTAAATTGTTATAACCTGTCATAGCGAATTGCTGCTTAATCATCAGTTCATTCAACTGACGATCATGCATAAGTGGCGTAATATCTTTAAAGTTTCTGTCAATAGATTTCAATTCAGCATCTATGATACCAGAAACCTGAGGAACCCTCTCGGCCAAGGCAACAAGACTATCCTTAACCACAATATGGTCGTCCATAAGTTTCCTTTGTTTATGATTAAGTCCAGTCACCATCGGATCCTCAGAAGACAGTGCACCTAATTCATTCATAATAGCTTCCTGATCGAAAGAAAGTCGCATCAGATTTTCCAGTAAAGCACGCAAAGCCTCCATATCTTCACCTTGTTGCTGCTGTTTCTGTGCCTCCATTTGAGCTTGTAAACTCTCCTTCATTTCTTTCATCTTGTCAGAAGCGTTCTTTTGATCCTCATTTGCCTTCTCTCCTTTATTCTTCTCTAACTTCTCACCTGCTTTCTGCATATCATCAGAAGCTCCCTCTTGTAGTTCCTTTTCCTCATCGATATCAAAAGGGCGCTTCAAATCCTCATTCTTCTCTTTTATTTCATCTAAATCATCTAATAGCTGCTCGAACTCTTCTTTTAATTCCTCCTGCTCTTCCTTTTCACTTCCTACTTGTTCTTTACTCAATTCCTCTTGTCTCTCCTGTAACTCTTCCAGATTGGAAAGAAAGTCCTTCATTGCTTCCTCCACCTCCATTTTTTTCAACATTTCCATGGTGCGATCCATCTGACGATTCATTTCTTCTTTCGTCAATTCCATATCTTCCATTTTCTCTTCGACACCATTCATGTCGTTCTGCTCCATCAACTCTTGCAATTCCTTCAGCAATTCCTTCATTTCATCATCCAGAAGCTTGTCTAACATCTCCTCCAGTAGTTCCTGCTTCTTTAGCAGCTCCTCATCCACTTCATCGAACAATTCCTTCTCCTCTATAGTCTTCTCCAGTTCGTCCTTTGCCTTTTCCACACTATTCTTTAAGCTCTCCTGCTGATCCATAAGCTGATCTAACATATCTTTCTTCTTCCAGGAATCCATTTTTTTATCCAGGTTCGCCTTACGAAAAGACTCCATATTCTTTTCAAATTCTTTCATTTCCTTCTGCAA
>NZ_CFIGVI010000060.1:4450-14728 GCF_984588085.1 Wandonia sp. | reverse complement strand
TCCTGTTGAGGGAGCTGTAACTGCAGTTTTTTCTCCTGAAGAGAACGGGACGTATGCAGTGATTGTGACAACCAATGAGGGCTGTACCGACACTTCATCCTGTTATAGTATTACAACATTGGATCTAATGGATTCGGAAGAGATAGAGAACATCTCAATATATCCGAATCCGACAAGTGGGCTTGTGACAATTGGTAATGTAACAGGAGAAATTCATGTCTGTGTTACAGATATGCAAGGGAAAAGAATACTCGAATCAGAAGGTAATGTTGTTGATCTCTCTGTTCTTTCGCCGGGAATGTATACTATAGAAGTATACGCAAAAGAGAAAATGTGGATTGAAAAAGTGATTCGACAGTAGAAATATATACTTGATCTACAGAAGTAAAGCGTTTAAATAAAAACAGGTGTTTTTACTTGCTGAAACAGGTAGAAACCCTCTTCTTTTTTGGAGAATAAAAGGGTTACTTTGATATTACTCGATTGCATTTGTAATTGAGTATGAACTAATTTTGAACTACTTATCTTTTTAAACTAAACAACTATGAAAAATGATTCAGTGAATGATTTCCCTTGTTGGAATCCGGATGGTAAAAGATCAATAGAACGGTTAAAGGAAATGTTTGTAGACATTAACCAGAAAAAATTGATTGCAAATGGTAAACCTCCTGCTCCGAGGGCTGTTTTTAGAAAACAACACGGTATAGCAACCGGAAGGTTTTCAGTGTTACCTCTCCCGGATGAATTAAAATTTCTCGAAGGACAGGATTTGGGAGTGTTTAATTTTGATACATCAAAGGACAACTCGTTTGAATGTATCCTGAGATTTTCCAGTGATATAGCACCTAATCAGGCAGATTTAAATTCTACCATCGGAATTGGGATGAAATTGTTTGGAGAAGAGAGTAATAATGATTTTTTCTCCGCTCCGAATACCGATTTTATTTTCCAAAATATTGATCGCTTTTTTGTGAAGGATGCGGATCAGATGTGTCAATTCACAACTGCTTCGATGATAGATAGAGATCTGGATACTTATCTTGAAAAACATCCCGAAACAAAAGTAATTTTGGGAGAAATGAGTCACCCGGAAGGAAGTTGCCTGACAGCGAATTACTGGGCGATAATTCCTTTTAAATTCGGAGATGGATACATGGTGAAATATCGTCTTCGTCCTGTTAATCCAGAAAGCTCAAACCCTCTTGAGGATAAGAATTATTTGTCAGAAGATCTGCATAGCCGATTGTTGAACGGGGATTATCGATTCCATTTTGAAATTCAGGTAAAAGAGTATGATGCAGCCGCAGGAGAGGATTTACAAAATACCTGGAAAGAACCGTTTTATCCTATTGCAGAAGTTGTGTTGCCACAGCAGAATACGATGCGGAAAGGGCTTCCTGAATTCGGAAATTACCTGAATTTTAATATCTGGAGAGTTCCTGCCCAAAATTTACCATTTGGGACATTAGCAGAAGCGAGACGGGAAGTCTATAAATACAGTGCTGAAACACGCTACAGTGCAAACGGTTGGAATATGAGAGAACCGGAATCTACTCCCTGCCCATACCATGCCAAATCAGAAAAGATAGATGACTGTATAGTCAAAGCTGCAATTTACCCGCCTATCGGAATTATGCGAATAGGAAACAGTGATGAGGTGTATCCCGGACCATTAGTACCTGATCCAATACCGAATGGAGATGATTTTTACAGAGATAAATACGGGAGATTGAAAAGACAAACGGCAGAGTTTCGCATATATGGGTTAAATGCTAATGGTGAGGCCGTGAGAGAGTTGACCGGAGCAGAGTTAGGTGATGTTGAAATTACATGGTCATGTCATCTTGCGAATCAAAAAGCTGCCTGGTATGACTTTAACATTGCTCTTGATATTCCGGAAGCAAAAGAATACCCAGCTTCGAATCCCAGAAATATGAATATCAAGAACAGAGATTCGTTGGTGATTGACGGAGGGGAGAAATCTATTTCCTGTATAGCCGCTGATACCGCAACAAAAGATTTACAATACGGAGCAAAATGCGTAGAGTCATTTACAGGTACATTTTTGGATGAAAGTGTGTATTTGGGCGATATGTTTGTGAAGCCTGAATCCAACCGATTATACCTTGTAGGGGGAAAGGGAAAATCAGAAAATATAAACGGAGAACCTGCGATCACTTTTGCAAATAATGAAGGCTGGTATGATGATGTTTCCGACGGACCCGTTACAGCTAAAGTAATTTATAAAGGTGAAGAGCTTCAGGTTGAGCCTGCCTGGGTGATTTGCGGACCACCGGACTATGCTCCAATGCAGAAATCAGTTCGTACTATGTGGGACTTAATGCGTGATCTGGCAGTTTCTCAAAAGATGTTGCCTTGTCCGCAGCGCCCATCATTAAAGGATGATATTCTGCCGATTTTTATGCGAATGGCAGATCTGCAATGGGTAAACAGAGGATTCTCAGAAATGTTTGGTTATCTCGGTCCGTTTAACTTTACAAATGAGGAATGGATAGAGAGGCTGTCGGATCAGTCGACAACTAATCTGGAGTTCAGACGAACACTTTATAACCAGTTCAGACAGTTTGAACTTCCCGGATCACAATCTCCGGCTTTATGGCCCTGGCTGTACGGTGATGCAATTGAATTACCTCCTCAGGGATCACCAAGACAGCATACAACATTAACTTCTCTTCAGCTTCGATTCCTGGAGCAATGGGTTCAGGGAGATTTTGTGAATGATCTGGATGAAAAAGCAGTACATCGTACAATAGATGAGTATCCGGTGAGTAAGCAACCCGATCTGTTAACGAGAGCCGCACTCGATTTTTGTTTAGCGGATGCTTTTCACCCGGGGTGTGAAATGACGTGGCCGGTGCGTATGCCAACTATGTATCGCGGACCATTCAGGTTTGCACACGATAAGAACCAAAAGATAAGCGATCATCTTGATTATGGAGCAACTATTGATTACAGCATTGTTACGGCAGACATAAATCCGTTTGGGGGACAGGTTGCAGGAGGAATAACGCGTTGGATGGCCATTCCATGGCAAACGGACACATCTAGCTGCAGGGATGGTTATGATACAACCTACGATCCCTATTTACCTACATTCTGGCCGGCACGAGTTCCGAATAATATTCTGGGGTACACACAATACCAGCAGTTAATGGACGAAGAGTTACCCGCAGATCAGAAAATGGAAGAATTTCGATATCGGAAGGAGTGGTTATCCGATCTTCCGGGGCATCCGACACGATATACAGATTACAGAGAGGTGATTAATAAAATGGTCACGAGTTTTGATCGGGTAGGAGTCGTTTTACAGGAAGATTTGGAGGTTCCGGAGTTACCGGAGAAAATACAGGTTGCTTACCCTAAAACGCTGAACCATCTTTGTCAGGCTATTCACGATTTATTTAGAGAACATTTCCGGATCACTATACCTGTTGATAGAATCCGACCGGTTCTGGAAAATCTCTTGCAGGATGATACGGATAAGATCGGGGATATGATCGATTATATCGTAGGCATTCTTTCGGATAAGAAAAAAGAAGTTCTGTTGAAAAGTGAGGCAGTAAGTGAGACAACGAAAAGCTTAAGTGAGAATTGGGTAAAAGCCGATGCTAATCTGCAAACAACAATGCTGGGAACAGCGATAACTGAGCAGATTATAGAACCGGTGAAACAACTTCCTGAGAAAACATATGTAAAACCAGGTGAGAAAGTAATAACCATACACGAGCGTTTCCGACAGCAACTGAATGCACGAAGATAGATGACAGAGGAAACAGATATTCTTATAATTGGAGGAGGCATAGCCGGATGTATTTCGGCTATGTTTCTTTGTGAAAAATACTCTGTTTGCATTATTGATAAACCGGATCAACAGGCTGGGGTATGGGGAGAGTCGTTAGTTCCTTCCAGTAAACGAATTTTTAAAGAATTAGGGATTTACGATAAGATTTGTGCTCTTGATACAACCGTTTGCAGTCCTTCAATAGGTATGAAGTCGTATTGGGGGAGTGAAAATCCAGTGTATTCCGATGCACTGAGAAATCCGGAAGGAGAAGGTTGGAATATTGATAAACCTGCTTTCGTGAGAGAGCTGAGGAAGATAACAAATCAATATCCTGTTCAAAGGCTGGAGGGGAGGCTCCACACATTGAATGAAAGAGAAGATTTTTGGGAAATTTATGTAAGTGGAAATGAGAAACGAAAAATAAGAGCAAAATTTCTGATTGATGCATCGGGTAGAACAAACGTTCTGAGGAAAAAGTTGAATTTGAACAGGGTGAAAAAGGATCAGCAAATTTGCATAAGCGTAACCGTAAAAAAAACAGATGATCGAATGGTTTCAACGATTCTTCCCGAAGCATCCGGTTGGTGGTACTGTAGTCAGCTTCCTGATAAAGAAAGAATACAGGTTTCTTATTATACGGATGCTGATTTGATTGATAAAGCAGCTACAAAAGATGCTGCTTATATTCTACAGAAATTACAAGCGAATACGTCTCTTCAGGAACAATTAGAAATTAGGGGAATAATTGATCCTTGTTTTTTAGGAACAAGAGCTGCTGGAACCGATAGACTGGAAAGCATTGGTCAGAAGAATTGGATAGCGATTGGAGATGCTGCTATGTGTTTTGACCCGCTTTCGTCACAGGGAATGTACAATGCAATGGTGATGGCCGCTCAAACAGCAAAACAAATTTGTTCCATAGATTTCATTCGTGATCCGGAAAGAGAAAAAATAGCCCGGTTTTACACATCCTTTTATGAAAGCTCAGAAAATATTTGGCGACATTACCTAAAGCATTATAATCTGTTTTATGCCATGGAAAAACGTTGGGAAAATGAATCCTACTGGAAAAGAAGACAAAATCACAATACTAATAGTCTGTGAATTTGTGGAAATTTGAAGGAAAAGCAATCTCAATGTCAAAGAGTATAAAAGATGAGTAAGAAGAAAAGAATAACTATTCCGAGTCCCTGCAATCAGCAGTGGGAGTTCATGACAGAGTTGGAGAAAGGAAAGATATGTAGCGCTTGTGATTATAAAGTACTTGATTTGACAAATTGTTCGGAAGAAGAGATTGTCAAATATGTAGAAAGTAAAGGTGTAAAAGTTTGTGGAAGAGTTCGTGTCGAACAACTGAATACAAACAGGAGAAACAGACGAACAACTTCTCTCTATCCGATCATTCAATCGGTTATTGCAAGTTTTTTAATAACAGGGAATGTAGGTGCTACTATGAAATCTGATAGGGAGGCTTTACGGCAGGGAATGTTTACTGTTGTTAAAGTTGAAAAGAACTACATAGAGGAACAGAAGCTTCAGGATTCACTCCGGATTATCAGGGGAAGGATACTGGATGAATCAGGAGAGCCGTTTCCTTTTGTCAATGTAGAATTAGTAGGGACTGATATTGTTGTTAAAACAACCTTTGAAGGAGAGTTCGTAATGGAAGTCCCTGAAGTGCTTACGATGAAAGTAGTTGTCCTCAAGGCTGGATTTGTAGGGTACGAAAGTGCAGAGTTTAGAGTAAAAGTAAAGGATCTTCCTGTTAAACGTGACTTTTATCTAACAGAAAGGCTCTCTTTTGTAATAGGAGAGGTTTTGATTATTAAATAGTCTTTTTTTTGATTTTTTTTTAATCAAAAAGTCGTATTTTTGTCTGAAAGATTAGTTGAATGTCCGACAGACAGCAAAAAACAAAAGGGCAGGGTGCTTTTATAAATCCTGAAAGTCGATTTCTGAAAAACAGGGATGGTGACGCATTTGATGATTTGCAGTTTGAAGAAGTTGAAAATCGTAAGACAACTTTCATAGAAGTATACCCGAAAACGATTATAAACAAGGTTGAAAGTCCTGATATCCCGTTATCTTATTCCATGAATCCCTATCAGGGGTGTGAACATGGATGTACCTATTGTTATGCTCGCCCCACACATGAATACTGGGGGTACAGTGCAGGTGTTGACTTTGAACGGGTAGTATTGGTGAAAAAAAATGCGCCTGATTTGCTCGAGAAAACCCTGAGAAAAAGAAATTGGGAAGTGAAACCAATTATGTTGTCCGGTAATACGGATTGCTATCAACCTTGTGAAAAGAGGTTAGGTCTGACGCGTAAAATGTTACAGGTTTTGCTTGATTTTAAACACCCTGTCGGAGTGATAACCAAAAATGCATTGATTGAAAGAGATATAGATATTTTACAGGAGTTAGCCCGGTTACAACTTGTGGGGGTAAGTATCAGTATCACTACTCTCAAAGAGGATTTGCGGAGAAAGCTGGAGCCGAGAACTGCTTCCGTAAAAAAGAAACTTCAGACGATTGAATTATTGGCGGGCAAAGGAATCCCTGTAAATGTTATGCTGGCACCCGTTATTCCGGCTCTGAATGAAGAAGAAATATTTTCGATATGTAAAGCTGCTTCGGAGTGCGGGGCCAGTAGCATACATTATCAGATTGTACGATTAAACGGTCCGAATGGAGCTATTTTCTCTAACTGGCTTTCACATCATTATCCGGAGCGTTCTGAAAAAATACTGAATCAACTGCGTTCTATGCATGGAGATGCTGTCAATAGTTCTGTTTTTGGTAAAAGGATGAGAGGGGAAGGACATTTTGCTGAAAACATCCGCCAACAGTTCGCTGTTGCACATAAGCGGTTTTTTCCTGAAAAACAGACCAATCATTTACGAACTGATTTGTTTTGTCCACCTTTACAGGAAGGAGATCAACTGGCTTTATTCTGAATAAAAATAAAATAACCAGAGACTATTGGCGTTGAATTAGAAAACAAGTATATTAGAACCGAACAACTGCGGATACTGTGTGGTAACAACTTTTGCTGAGCAACAACTGTTACAAATTGTGTGCTATGCTATTATCGAAAAACAACGGGTGATTCCTTATAAGGAGTTATAATTTTTTTGATAAATAGTATAAAGAATGAGATCAGAATTGTCGTATGTTACTGGTGAATCAACTATTCCATTATTAGGGGAAACAATCGGGCAGAACCTTGCCCGTACTGTAGCCAGATATCCGAATCATGATGCTTTAGTATGTGTGGAACAGGGCTGTAGATATACTTACAGTGAGTTTTATGCTGAAACGACTAAAGTTGCCAAAGGATTACTGGCTGTAGGTGTTCATCCGGGAGATCGCGTCGGAATATGGAGTCCGAATCGTGCAGAGTGGGTACTTATTCAGTATGCCACAGCGAGAATTGGGGTAATCCTTGTAAACGTAAACCCGGCTTACCGGATTGGTGAACTGGAATTTGTTATCAATCAGTCAGGAATAAGTACAATGATTGCTGCCAAACAATTTAAGTCCAGTGATTACGAAAGTATGTTGAACGAAGTGAGCAAAAAAAGTGAAACACTGAAAAGAGTTTACTTTTTGGACAGAGATTGGGATGCGTTAGTAGAGAAAAGCAGTGAGGTAAATGACGATCAGTTGTTTGCAGTTGAGAATGCAGTGCAGTTTGATGATCCGGTTAATATTCAGTATACATCCGGAACAACAGGTTTTCCCAAAGGAGTTACCCTGTCTCATCATAATATTCTAAACAACGGTTACTTTATTGGTATCCGGATGAATTACACCAGTGAAGACAGGGTTTGTATTCCCGTTCCTTTTTATCACTGCTTTGGTATGGTGATTGGTAACCTGTGTTGTACAGCACACGGGGCCTGTATGGTAATTCCGTCAGAAAGTTTTACAGCTGAAAGTGCGCTGAAAGCAGTTGAAAAGGAAAAATGTACCTCATTATACGGAGTTCCGACTATGTTTATTGCAGAACTTAATTTTACTCATTTTGAGGATTATAATTTATCGTCTTTGAGAACCGGTGTTATGGCAGGTTCACCTTGTCCGGTAGAAATAATGAAACAGGTGCAGACAAAAATGAATATGAAAGAGGTGACCATTTGTTATGGAATGACAGAGACCTCTCCGGTATCTGTACAGACGAAAATAGGTATTCACTTAGAAAAACAGGTAAGTACGGTAGGGACAGTGCATGATCATCTTGAAATAAAAATAATTGACCCGGATACCGGTCACATTGTCCAGCGAGGTGTTGCCGGAGAGTTATGTACCCGGGGATATTCTGTTTTCTTAAAATACTGGAATAATCCCGAAGCTACCCATTCTGTACTGGATGATGCCAGATGGATGCATACAGGAGATCTGGCAACAATGGACGATGAGGGGTATATAACAATTACCGGTCGTATCAAGGATCTGATCATCAGAGGTGGTGAAAATATTTCCCCGAAGGAGATCGAAGATTTTATTTACAAACATCCGTCTGTAGAGGATGTTCAGGTAATCGGAGTTCCGAGTGAAAAATACGGAGAAGAAGTAATGGCGTGGGTTAAACTGAAACAGGGAGAACCTGTTTCCGAACAGGAGCTTGTAACATTTTGCAAGGAACGCATTGCTTACTACAAAGTACCAAAGTATTGGAAATTTGTGGAGAGTTTTCCTATGACAGTCTCTGGTAAAATCCGAAAAATAGAAATGCGGGAAATTGCAGCAAAAGAGCTGGGGCTTGATTCGGAGTAAGGACTACTAATACATGAGCGGTATCTGTTTTTCTGATGAAATTATTTTCTTTGTTAACGATCAAATCAGAAAAAGCATGAACCGGATTTTTAGTACACTCGTAATCATTATTTTTTCTTCAGGCTTA
Source organism: Wandonia sp. (assembly GCF_984588085.1). Taxonomy (NCBI): domain Bacteria; kingdom Pseudomonadati; phylum Bacteroidota; class Flavobacteriia; order Flavobacteriales; family Crocinitomicaceae; genus Wandonia; species Wandonia sp. Next base: position 6,014 of record NZ_CFIGVI010000060.1, on the reverse strand, counting down.
CCATTTTATTCTCAGGAGGATGAGGTAATTTATCACTATGAAGCCAATATACAGGAAGTAAAAGATGATAAGATACGGGTCAAATTAACAATTGATGGTCTGTCAGAAGAAAAACTAACCTATTGTTTTCCTAAGATTGTTCCCGGGATTTATGGTGCCATGAATTTTGGTCAATACATCAGCTCATTTCAGGTGTATGATAAAACCGGGCAATTGATGGAGGTTCAGAAAACGGGTGAGAATTGCTGGGAAATAACTAAAGCAAATCAGATAGCTTCTTTGTCCTATCTGGTGGACGATGCCTGGGAGAAGTTTGATGATACCATGGAAAGAGGGTTTTATCGTTCAGCTGCGAGCTCTTTTGGAGATAGTGTATACGTAATTACCCCGCACAGTCTGTTTGGGTATTTCAGAGGATATACAGATCATGCGGTAGAGGTGAAAGTAAGGAAGAAAAAAGGGATTTATCCGGCTACCAGTCTGACGAAAACGATGGCTGAAAAGGAAGATGTGTTTTTTGCAGAGGATTATCATCAGTTGGTAGATAACCCGATTTTATATGCAAAACCGGATACAACCAGTATCGAGCTTCCCGGTATTTCTGTTGAAGTGGCTTGCTATTCGACTTCGGGAGAATCTATTTCGGGAGCCATTGCAGAATATATACGACCTCTGCTACAGGGGCAGGCAAAATATCTGGATAACCAATTGCCGGTTGATAAGTACACATTTATTATTTATCACAACTTCAGATCAGGATCGACTTCTATATTGGGAGACGGATTAGAACATTCTAATTCGACATTGATTCTACTATTTATGCCGTTGGATATGGAGGTAATTCGTCAAAATGTATACGGCATAGCAAGCCATGAATTTTTCCATACACTGATGCCATTAGGGTTACATTCTCACGAAATAGAGAATTACGATTATAACGAACCGGAGTTTTCAAAACACATTTGGTTATACGAAGGAATGACAGAGTACTTTACTATACACATGCCGGTTTGGACAGGTCTTGGAAGTGTTCAGGAATTTCTGGATGAAGTAGCCGGAAAAGCGGAGGCCATGAAAGAGTTTGATCCGGAACTATCTATTACGAGTTTAAGTCGTAATCCTATGGAAAATCAGGATCAATACTACAATGTTTATCTAAAAGGCGCTTTGTTAAACCTGTGTCTGGACGTGTATCTGAGAGAGTGGTCGAAAGGAAAGTACGGAGTGAAGGATATGGTGATGCAATTAATGCGAAAATACGGAAAAGACCAGCCTTTTGAAGATGATACTTTTTTTGAAGAAATTGTACAAGTAACAGGGTTTGATGGGGTAAGGGAGTTTATTAGTAAGTACATTGAAGGTACAGAACCCTTACCTCTGGAAGATGTTTTGAATAAAGTGGGATATACATTAAACAAAGGAAAAATCGTAGAGATGGAGCACCCCACTTCGGAACAGTTGAAGTTAAGAAAGAGTTGGTTGAACTAATTCGTAACTTGACACTTGTTAAGTAAATCCCGAAGACAACAAACATGCAGTATATTACCATCAGGAACAGAGAAAT
>NZ_CFIGVI010000060.1:0-4350 GCF_984588085.1 Wandonia sp. | reverse complement strand
AGAGAAATATAATCCAAGAGGAAGAAGGAGATAAATTACATCACCTACAATTTTTTACCATTTAGTCAATGAACACTGCCGATAGTCAGATTATTCTGGCTGGATGTACATTGGCAGGGTTGAAAAAAATGAGAATAAGTATATTTGGTGCGCCAAAAAGAAACGACTTGTTACATTTAATAAAAACCATCTTTTTTTTGTTGTTTGTATTTATCTTACCAGGTACTACAAATATAATTTCAGCACAAAAGCAGCATGTAAGTGATTCTATTTTTTCTGTTTTGGACTCTTTGGCCAAACAACAGATTGATACAGGTTCGGATCAGGCTTTACGAACTTTAGAAGCACATAGAAAACAGGCTGAGGAACACAATGATTTGTATCAGCTGGCTTTGGCTTACAGAAACTATTCCTTGTATTATTTACAACAAGCGGACTATCTTAATTCTTCCCGATATTCTCTTAAATCAATAAAACTGGCGAAAGAAAACGGGTTCACACGACTCAAGGGAGTGAACTATAATAATCTGGGAGTCATTGCACTGCGTCAAGGTGATTTTGAGAATGGAAAAGAGTATCTGGAGAAGGCAATTGCTATCTACGAACAACAGGAATATAAGATAGGTTCACTTTCACTTTCACATAGTTACCAGACATTAGCTGCAATCTCCTACTCGGAAGGAGAGTTGGATAAGGCACAACAGCAATTCGAATTGGGATATAAGTATGCGCTTCAGACCAATAACATAAAGACATTGGCTTCTTGTAGTAATGGACTTGCAGCGTTACACTTTAAAAAGGAAGAATATCAGAAAGCTCTAAAAGGTTATCAGAAAGCCTTAAGTTATGTGCGGCAGCTTGAAAACGGAGATAAAGAAACCGCAGGAATCTTGAACAATATTGCGATGGTGTATCGTAATATGGAAAAATACGACAAGGCTATAGAAACACTGAAAGAAAGCTTGGTATTAGCCAAAAAAAGTGATTCAAAAGAAGATATCAAAAAGACATATTCTTTACTGAATAAAGTTTATAAAGCTAAAGGAGATCTTTCAAATGCGCTGATTGCTTTGGAATATTTCACAGCTTATAGTGATAGTATTGTCGACCAGAATACAGTGAATGAAATTTATCGATTGCATGAGCAGTTTCAGGCTTCCGAACGAAAAGCTGAAATCGAGCAATTAACTAATCAGAATGATAATCTGGAAAAACATGCGGCACTTCGGTTTACCTTGTTTGTCGTTTCCTCTCTTTTATTGATCGCAACTTTGTTATTTGTATATTTTTATAACAGACAATCCAAGTTGAAAATTAAGGTCAAACAACAGGAATTGGAGCAAAAGGCATTACGTGCTCAGATGAATCCGCATTTTATCTTTAACAGCCTGAATAGTATTCAACGGCTGTATATTGAAGGGAAAGAAGATCTGGCAAATGATTACATGGCAGATTTCTCCCATCTCTTACGTGGAATACTGAATAATAGCGGGAAGAATGCAATTTCTCTCGAAGAGGAAATCCAGATTACCGAATTGTATCTTCAATTGGAACAAATGCGGACGGATAATCAGTTTGTATTTACGATCCACCTGTCTCCTGATGTTAATCCTAAAAAGCTAATCCCCCCGTTAATCATTCAACCCTATGTTGAGAATGCAATATGGCATGGAATTCTTCCTAATATGGAGAGAAAGGGGAATATCCGGATTGAAATAGAACAGCCTGATTCATCTGTCTTTACTTGCAGAATAACAGATGATGGAATAGGGTATTCAACCAGTATTCAACAAAAAGAGAATAAGAAAAATACTTCTAAAGGAATGGCAATTACTGCCCAACGACTAGGAGGTGAAAAGGCAGTAGTGATTGAAAGTAAAGAAGAGGGGGGAACTACCATTTATTTAACCATACCAATTATCAGATAATGATACGAGCTGTAATTATAGATGACGAAAAAGATGCCCGGTTTTTATTGAAAAATCTGGTACAAAAAAAACTAAGTGAAGCACTGGTTATTGTTGGTGAGGGGGATGATGTCGAGACGGGGTATTCCATTATTCGGGAAAAAAAACCGGGTCTGGTTTTCCTAGATGTACAGATGAAAACGGGAACAGGTTTTGACCTGCTGGAAAAATTTGATCGGGTAGATTTCGAGGTTATTTTTATTACAGCCTATAATGAATTTGCTATCAAGGCATTTCGATTCAGTGCATTTGACTATTTGTTGAAACCCATTAAATCGGTTGATCTTATCCAAAGTGTTGAAAAACTGGCTGAAAAAACACGACAACAAAAGATGGAACGGGATAAACGGGTACGGATTCTTGTTGAAAATTATGGTGCTGATGGAGAAATTCAAAAACTGGTTGTGAATAATGTGGATGGTTTCAGGGTGTTGGAAATTAAATCAATCGTACATCTGGAAGGAGACAGAAACTATACTCATATTATAATGAAAGATGGAACCAAAGTAACCACAAGTAAAAATCTGGGTGAATATGAACGATTGCTTTCTGAACAGGGTTTTTTTAGAATTCACCAAAGTACGGTTATCAACCTGCGCCATGTGACAGGGTTTAAAAAAGCTGATGATGGATATGTGGAAATGGTGAATGGATCAGAGTTAAAAGTAAGTCGTAGTCGAAAACAGGACTTCATAACCCGATTTAGTTAATTACCGATCGATAATTAGATCCCACCAACTTTTGTAAATAGACTGCCAACTACATAAATCTACTTTTATAGAGTTTATACTTCGATATATTTGAAAACCAAAATGAATCAAAACAGAAAAATGAATAAACGAATACGATTACAGGTTTTTGCAGCTTTTGTCTTGTTAACCACTTTTTCTTTGGCTCAACCTACCTATGAATGGAGTTATTCCGACGGGACGGTATCCAGTGATGGCGGGTACGATGCTCATATAGATAATGCAGGGAATAATTATATGTTAGTTGCAAGGTATAATACTACATCAATTCCTTCGGCAAGAATGTATAAAAAGGATCCGGCTGGGAATCTACTTTTGATGAAGACATTGACAAGTAATTTGGGGGTTCGTTTTTTTGAAATGACAACAGATGCTTCTGGAAACATTTACCTTACAGGAGAGTTTGAAGGAACTACTGACCTCGATCCTAACAGTGGTGTAGAATCAGCTACTTCTCAAGGTGATTCAGATAGCTTTATCTTGAAATTAACTGCATCAGGAGCTTTCGATTGGGTGAAAACGTTTGGAGGATCGGATAGAGATCAACCGCGATCAATTCAGGTTGCCGCAGATGGATCTGTCTATACTGTAGGCTCTTTTTGGGGGACCGTTGACTTTGATCCTGGTGCAGGAGTTGCATCTTTGTCATCCGCAGGAAATAGTGATGTATTTATTCAAAAATTAGATAACAATGGGGATTTCCTTTGGGTAAAACAATTAGGAGGTCCGGGATATGACACAGGAGTTAGTTTGATTCTGGATGAACTTGGAAACCCAATCGTAACAGGAGCGGTGCAAAGTACGGTAGACCTTGATCCCGGTGCAGGAACAGTTTCTTATACTTCGAATGGACTTAAAGATGTATTTATTCTTAAATTGAATACATTAGGTGACTATATATGGAGTAAAACGATTGGAGGAGTTAATAGTGATACTTCGCGTGATATTGATATAAATTCCGCAGGAGATATTGTAGTAACGGGAGAATTTAGAGGAACAGTGGATTTTGATCCTAATGCCGGCGTTTCAGAGTTAACTTCTATAGGATCTCCGTATGATTGTTTTGTACTTCAGTTAGATGCAAGTGGGAACTATTTATGGGCAAAGAATTTTGGCGGAGTTGGCGGTCATGGATCAGGTTCCGGAATTGCAATAGATGCTGATGATAATGTCTACATAACAGGTGATTTTGACGAAGCATGTGATTTCGATCCGGGAGCAGGTGAGTATATTTTAGATGTCTCGGACGAGGATTACTTTGTCGTAAAGCTGGATGTAAATGGTGATTTTGTTTGGGCGTTTAATTCCGGAGGACAGGTTCCTGCAAATGGAGAAAGTATCGCTGTTGATGCAAATAATAATGTTATAGTAGTAGGGTCTTTTAGAGGAACACGTGATTTTGATCCCGGAACAGGTGAGCATACTATGACTTCAAATGGAGGATTTGACTATTATCAGTTAATGCTCTCTCAAACCTGTATAACAACTACAATAATACCTGATGTTACATCGCTAACAGCAATCAGTGATGAATGTAGTGTTAGTACTTTGATAGCACCAACGGCTTCTACAAATTGTGCTGGAGCAATCACCGGAACACATACTGCTACACTCCCCATCACTACATCAACCAC
>NZ_CFIGVI010000059.1:0-15118 GCF_984588085.1 Wandonia sp. | reverse complement strand
TAGAAGTAATTCTTTTCATAAGTACTAATTTTGATATCTACCAAATCTATTAAGAACACAATCTCGTTCCTAACAGATGACAGGGACAAAAGCGGGACAATTAAAAATTAGCGTTTTTACAGGCTTTCAGTACTATTCAATAGAGAAAATATAATCGATCAGTTCATCCTGAGAGTTGATTTCCATCTTTTTTCTCAGTCGCAGGTTTGTCTTTCGAACCGAATCGGGAGATATCCCCAATGTACTTGCCATTTCTGCATTCGATAAGTTCAATCTGATTAAACAAGCCATGCGCATTTCTGCATTTGTAAGTGTTGGAAAATTCTTAAGTAAGGTATCGAAAAACCGCGGGTGCAATTTTTCAAAAATCTTTCTGAATCCGATCCAGTCTTCTTCGGTTAGCAAAGTGTAATCCTGCAATTTTTCAAGCAATTCCAGTTTTTCTTGCTTCAGTTCTTCGTCTTCGTTCTTTTCATTCAGTTTTTCAACTTCAGAACTCAAATCCCGAATGAATCGGTTTTTGTCATTAATACTTCGCAGTAACTGATTGATGCTTTCTCTTGCGTTCTCCAGTTCTTCATTAGCCAGTTTTGCCTTATACTCAAGTATACTCCTGTCTTTTCTGCGTTTTAGTTGTTCCTGCCGGACCAAAACGGTTAAAAAAAGAAGAATAACAACACTGGTAATGATAACAAACCAGACCAATCTCGACTCCCGCTCACTCTCCTCTTTCAAAAAACTAATTTCAGCTTCCTTTTTTTCCGCAAACAAGCGAAGTTCGACCGATTTCAATCTTGCATCATCCCAATCGCTCTGCATCCCCTCTTTAATTCGCATTGCGTGTTGGTAGTCATTTAACGACTGCCTACAAATCCCTTCAGAAGCATAATACATACTTCTGACAATGTAGTATGTGTAGGATAGTTCTTCGTTAGCTTTACTAAACAATTCTTCTGCTTCATCAAGGCATCTCTTTACTTCCTCCCAGTCTTCTAAATCCACATTATAACGGGCGATTGAAACCTTAACGATTGCCGCACTGATATAATTTCCCGACTCAAGGCTGTATTCATAATCAACATAAAACAGCTCCAATGCTTTTTCAAGCAATCCCATTTGTTTATAATTCGCCGCTATATTACCCGAAATAAGTCCTACCCAAACCTTACTGTCCAACGCAACAGCCTGATCAATACCGATATTGTAATAATAATTCGAGGAGTCATATTCCATAAGCCTGGCGTATACCAACCCCATTGTATTGTACACATTCTGAGGCTTATCACTCAATTTAACCGGATGTTTGTGCCAGATCAACAAAAAATCCCGCGCTTTTTCATAATCTCCGAAAAAATAAAAAATATGCCCTAGTTTATCACATAACTCAGAATAGACCCCTGTTTCTTGTAAGCTATTCTCTTCAATAATTGATTTACTCCTCAAAAATGATTCGATACTTTCAAAAAACTTTCCCTTCCTGAAAAATGTATTTCCTACCTGATAATAGTAATTGGCCAGACCATAAATTCCGTCTTGTTCCGAGACTTTTTCTGAAGTATATGTTATGAAATTTATCAGGCTCGTATCACTATCAAAGTGATTTACACGAATGATATTGGCAGCCATGTCATTTGCAGAACCACTATTTGATACCGACCAGTAATCGTAAAGTTTAATTGCTGAATTTTCAGTGAATACCGTATCATTCACTGTAGCATAAGCTCCTGTAAAAGAACAAATAAAAGATAAGATGAAAAACGCACGCAATACTAACATTTTATCGGGGAAGCCCTTTACAATAAATAACTTAGACATAATGTAAAGTTAAAGCAAAATAGTAAATGGTTGATCTGAAAAAATAAAATTGATAGTAAATTACCGAATAAGGCTTACATGTCCTTTATAAGAAAATACGTTGTCTTTGAATTCATGACCAAACTTTAAGGTCCACAAATAAAGACCGTCCGGACACCTATGATCTCCGAAATTGCCATCCCATCCCACGGAGGGATTCATGGATGAAAACACAATCTCTCCCCATCTGTTATAAATGGTTAATTCATAATCATTAGGATCGAAACCGGCTGTCATCACCGGGCGAAAAACGGGATTAAACTTGTCTTCATCAGGTGTAAATGCGTTCGGGACAAAAAACAATAATTGTTCTCTTACCTCTACGATCTGAGTTGTCGTATCTGAGCATCCGGCATCTGTTACAACAACCAGCGTTACTGTATAATCAGCTGCGATCCCCTGTTCATAAACATGAGACGGGTTTTCCTGAATGTCGCCCTGACCATCTCCAAAATCCCACTCATTTGTATAATTGAGCGTAGAATTGTTTGTGAAATTTACTTCAGGAAAGTCAGAATACACCTGTTGCGGACCATAAGAAAAATCTGCTACCGGTAGCGGGTCCACACAAATCATATTGCTAACTGATTCGGTTGCCACGCACAAGCCATCTGTCACTGCTGTAAGTGCCACATCGTAACAACCGGCAACAGGAAAAACATGTGTAAACGAATTATCTGCGGTATATTGTGCCCCGTCAGACAGTTGCCAGCTATAGGTTGTATTTGGAGATGCAATGGTCTCATTTACAAAATTCACTGTTAACTCTTCACATCCTCTTGTCTTATCACTTGAGAATTGTATTACAGGAACAGATGAGATCTGTAAATTAAGTGAAGTTGTATCATTCACACATACCCCCTCTGCTTCGAGAACGTATGAAATCGTATAATTCCCTTCGGGGATCAATTCAGGCGAAAGCAAATCGTTCGCTGTATCAAATGCGCCCCCTACTAAGGGATCAACTACCCAATGTCCTTGTTGAGAAGGTTGTACTATATCTAATAAACTGAATAACGAAGTATTGAAATCACTACTGTTACAAAGGTGCAGACTCACATCATTTCCGGCTATGGGCTGATCTGCGATCGACAATTGCCAATGCGAAGTATCATTCGGACAAAACGTTCCCTGTTTTACATAAATTACATCAAAATCACCGGATACGGAGGATAAATTGAGTATTCCGTTTACAGACAGGTTCCCGCTCAGCACAGGATTCTGCGTTGACCAGCTACCATCCTGAGCAATCCCCGAAGCCAGATGATCGACCAGGTTTACCTGATTTGAACTATTACAAAACTGAACATAGGCGTCACTTCCTGCATCCGGACGTTCTTCCTCTGCCACGTTTACATTATCTGAAGCCACACATCCGTTCGGTGATGTAACTGTCACCTGATACAGTCCTGCTGTATCTGTCTGAATGATGCTACTTAGATGACCTGTATTCCATTGGTATGTAGCTGCATTTGATTGTGTAACGTCAAAAGTAACCGATTCACCCCGACAGATTGTTTGGTCTGGCCCCAAATTCACCACCGGACGGGCTTCTACTGTGACATTGATAGCATCTGTAGAGGTACAGACCGGTCTGAATGTAATATCATCCAATGCAAAGTCATTTCCGGCATCTAATGTGTTCTGGTTAATAATAGCAATCTCTGCTGTTGTATTCCCCCCTGAATTCCATGTAACAAAAAACTGCTGCCAGTTACAGGTTGACCAGGGTAGATTGAGTTGAGCACCAACCTGTACTCCATTAATCATAAACCGCAGTGTCCCCGGATTATCTGCAACAACAGATGCCGCCCAAACAGAAAATTGATAATCCGTATTCGGAGAGATTGTGACGGTCTGTTTCCAAACAACCTCATCCTGAACATCCGAACCATTTACAACCAGCATAGACCCTGAGTTATTTCCTGATGTATGATCAAAGCAATACGAAAAATTATTGTGTACAAGACTAGAATTAGAAGTAACGGCAAAGGTTCCCGGGTCAGAAAGTAAGCCCCAGGTTCCTCCGGGACCAACGATATAATCACTTTGGAAATCTACATTTCCTGCCGAAAAGTCACCATTCTGAACAACGTTTCCCTGCAATTTCTGAACGGTAAGCGAATATGTTCCCGAGGTTAAAACTGTGATCGAAGAGCTGTGACTACCCGTATTCCACAAATAAGAATCGTATATATTCGGAGTACCTAACGTGATTTGTTGTCCCTGACAAATAACCGTATCATTTCCCAAACTCAAAGGTTGGAAGTCTGATCCACACTGTCCGAAACTAAAACCGGACCAGAGCAAACAGAAAGCAATATGAAACAAATATTTGCCTGACATAGAAGTAGCTCTTTTTAATTCGATGATGTAAAAACAAAGAAATGATAATAAACTACTTCAGTCAAATAACTATGCGGACAAAAACGGGACAATCATCTATTTAACCCTGCCAAAAACACGCTGATAGGCAGTGTCTCCGCTAATTGTTTGCCGCAGGACAAGATCATTTTCTCCTACACGTTCAATTTTAAACCGGTTCACATAAGCGGTATCAACCACCCCTTCTTTTATTAACAACGAGTCAACTTTGTCTTTAATAATAAACTCATAAGGGAAATCAACAAAAGCCGTATCCTCTTCACTATAATACTTAATCAGCAAATCACAATAGGCTTCTTTTTTGGAATTACATGTATAGAAATAAAAATCACCTCCCATATACAATGGGTCAATTTCACTCTCCAACACGGATTCTCCGGCAATAATTTCAGACTGAACTTCTTTCCATTGTCCATCTATCTCCTTAATTGCCTTTTTATCTTTATTACAAGAAACAACTAGTACTGCTGTCAATAGTGTAAAGGTAAACTTCTTCATGCTTCTCTTATTTTGTGAAAATGTAGGACAAAAATACAGCCATTCCTGACTTCAGCGCCTCTTCTTCTACTTTAAATTTACTATTGTGTACGCCAAAGACTGCATTTATAGCTTCATTTCGCGTTCCCATTCGAAAAAAACAGGCAGGAACTTCGTGAGAATAATAACTAAAATCTTCTGCTGTTAGTCGGATAGGAAGATCAACAACGTTCACCTCTCCGAGTATTTCTGTTGCACATTTCTTAACCTGCCCGGTTACTTCCTCGTTGTTCTCAAGAAACGGATACCCCTTGTCAATAACCACATCGACCTCTCCCCCCATTGATTGGGCGATAAGATCAGCCTGTTTTCGGATCAATTCATGTGCCTTGGAACGCCACTCCTCATTCATGGTACGAAAAGTACCTTTCAGAAAGGCCTGATTCGGAATCACATTGGTTGCTCCCAATGCTTCAAAATGTCCAAACGAAAGTACGCAGGGTATTTTAGGATCACAAGATCTACTAACAATCTGCTGTAATTGGACGACGATGGAACTTCCTATAAGAATAGGATCAATGACCTGATGCGGCATTGCCCCATGCCCTCCCCTCCCTTTAACTGTAATAAATATTTCATCACAGGAAGCCATATACATTCCCGGCTTGAAACCTACTTTCCCCTGTTCAAGCTCAGGAAAAACATGTAAGCCCAAAATCTCTGTTACCTCAGGATTTTCCAACACCCCTTCCTTTATCAGAACAGAGGCTCCACCCGGCAACTTTTCCTCTCCCGGCTGAAAAATAAATTTTACAGGTCGCCGAAGCTGTTCTCTGTTCTCCTGTACAATTTTGGCTACTCCCAATAAAACAGCCGTATGCACATCGTGACCACAGGCATGCATCACTCCCGGGTTCCCGGATGAAAAACTTTCTCCGGATTGCTCCTGAATCGGTAACGCATCCAAATCAGCCCGTAACGCCAAACAAGGTTGATTCTCCATCCCCTCAGGTGCAACGACTACCACAACTCCCGTTTTCCCTATACTTACCGGTTGCATTCCTGCTGCCGCGAGTTTTTCCTTTACATAAGCTGCTGTCTCATATTCTTCAAAAGACAATTCAGGGTGTTGATGGATATGCCTTCTGGCAGTAACCACCTCATCAAATACATTTTCTATTGCCTGTTTTATCTCCTGATTTGTCATACTTTTTCTTTCTCTGCTATTCTATGTTTGGTAACCATCAAATATCAAACCCTAAAGAGAACTGTAAACGGGGTCGATTCGTAACTACTCCGTCATTTAAGCCCCATCCAAAATCCAGTCGCATAAAATAACCGAACAACATGGCTCTAATACCTGTCCCAAAACCTAAAATTAATGGTTCTCTGGCATTTTTTATCTTTATAGTGATTGGTTTTTGTTCAATCACTTGTGTATTGAAATAATTTTCCGGTGAATAAGGATGTGGTCCGGTCCATGCCGTTCCCAGATCCATAAATCCTATGATTTGAAAACTCCTGAAAAACTCGCTCTTGACCGGATATTTAGAGAAGAAAGAGACGATCGGTAAACGCAATTCAGAATTCCAGACCGCAAATGAATTTCCATTTCTTGAATTCTGCAAAAAACCACGCATCGGGCTGGCTAAAGTCTGATATCCGTACGATTGATTCGGATCTACTTCAACGGTCTGGTCAAAATGTGGATTCGGGCGAATCATCCAGTTATCCACCCCACCCATATAATACACAAGTCGTTGATTTCCTATTGAAGTCGCTCCTGCCAGTCGATTCACCCAAATAAAGTTCTTCAACAGGCGCTGATAATGCCGGAAATCGAGACCAATATTCAAGGTATTTCCGTAGGGACTAAACTGGTTCATGTATTCTACGAAAAACTTGAATTTTGTCCCTGCCTGTATGTTTAACTGTAACTTTCGGGCATTATCAAAAACAAGCTCAACCCGGGCACTTGCCTGGTGGTAATCTCTTGTTGGCTCAGCGAGTGTCTGATCACTCACTGCCAGGATAGTGTTTCTATCAAAACGATACCCGTATATCCCTCTCAAACTCCAGGTTTCGGAAAACGGATACGACATAAAGTGTTTCACCTCATGAATCGCCCATTTAAAAACAGCTCCTGTATTTCTATCATTATCCCGGAGAGATTGGCGGTATAAAACCAATCGGTGGTCCAATCGTTTTTTCAAAAAATAAACTTCTCCCAAAAACTCTCCGGAAGTCAAATCAAAAGGGATACGTATACCTCCTACTAACTTATAATCTTCAAACACATCACTGAAACCGACTTTAGCCAGCGCATTGAGTCCGGGATTAAAAAAAACGGTTCCGGGTCCAGAATATCGTTGGTAGGTCTGACTCATAAACTGATTATCCAGTTGAGCAACCACATAATCTTTAGCAAAGTTGACCGAATAAACTACCTCGCGCGGTTTTTCGTAGGCATATATATCCTCTTCATTCTTATTTCCCTTAGCACTTTCCTCGTAGACAAATCCATTTTGCTGCTTTTTCCGACCGATAACAACTACACGTTTTCGGTACAAGCTATCCTCTTCCCGGGTTTCAATACGAATATGTCCTAATTTCTCTCCTTCATGGCTATCCTTCTGTGATTGATCCTCAAAAACAGTTTCTACCTGCGTAATGGTTGTATTATTATTGCGCTGCTCTTCTCTTATCCGTTCTTCCTGCTTGAAACGAACATCAACCGGGGTTTCTACTTCCTTTGCTGCATCTGCCCTGATTAGTTTGTACTTATGGTTCCTGTTAATCAGCGCCAGCAGTTTACCCGTTTTATCATCGTATTCAATTTCAAGGACAGAGCTGTTCCAGTTGGTTACCGGACGAATCAAAGAGAAATACTTGTAGTGAACAACTGTATCTATATGTGTAATCACAGAATCCCTCTTTGCCCGGTATACATTATACACACCACTCTCATCCGACAAAAAACCATACTCCCCTTTTGCATATTCAAGGGGAAATACCTCATCGGCAAAGGGCGTATCTGTTACCCGAAGTAATTTCACCCGGCTTTTATCGTATCCGTTAATATCCAGAATAAAAATATCTCTCCTCTTTTTGATGGGTTGAATTTCAGGATCGGCACCTGTATTATAGATTGTATCCGACACCCGGTTGGAACTAAATATAATGCGGGTAGAATTTTCAATAAATCGCGGATGAGTGTCATCCCAGATGTCATCCGTTAATTTCTTGTGTGAATTTCCCTGTAAGGAGTATAAATACAAATCGGTATAGCCATGTGACACCCCTGAAAACACCATCATTTTTCCATCATCCGAATAGTCCATACTCAGAACCTTATCCAGATTATGTAGTACTCTTTTGGTATTCTTTCCATCTTCCAGTGTATGAATATATAACCGCAATTCTCCTTTTCGTTCGGTAACAAAAGTCAGCGCAGCACTCTGCGGGTGCCAGGCCAAAGTTGGGAAAGAGCGATCAATAGTTCGGTAAAGTTTGGGTTCAGCGCTATAAATTGTTTTTGTTTTCCTACTACTTCGGTCTAGTAATTTCACTTTATACTTTCCCAAATGATTTTCTACGTATGCCAGAAAGCGACCGTCCGGGCTAGCCTTAAATCCATAATAAATCCGACCTTTTTTCCTTTTAAAAATTTCTTCTTCCGCGTCCGGATCATCCTGCGTGACCACCTCCTTCGCATACTCAGATTTGTAATAATCAGTCATCGTCCTGATCAACTCATTAACACCACCACCGATTACGTTGGTAAATCCCCTGTCGGGATTACGAGTGATACGTGTTAAATAAACAATGTTCGGAATTACCTCTTTACCAAAAGTAATATCTATAAAATGCCACATGGCATGACCTGCAATCTCTGCTTCTTCGCCCTCCAACCTTGAGAAATCATCATACCTACCGGATAAAAAACCATCTTTTACACGAGCCTCCACATATGCATCCCAGGGACGTGACATATAAGACACGAAACCATTGATATACCATTCCGGGAAAGAAGCAAGCGCATTGGCTTTCAAGACATCTTTCCAATCTCCCTCAAACAACATTTTATTGAGCATTACTTCTGCCAGTGTTGCTCTAATCTGTCGGTTCAGTTGTTCGTGTGTCCCTTCATAATATACAAACAACTTCGATCCTACAATACGGGTCATACCCCCAACAGACATACTGTTTTCACGAGTAATCCCGATATTACTCTGATTAAATTTTGCTTTAGATCCGAAAATGATAATATCCAGACGATCTTCCAGACGGTAATCGAAAAACTTCTCAATCTCCAGTAATTCAGCATGTACTGTCTTAGCACAGTATTCTACTAACTTCTCCTCACCGGGGTAATAATGAACCGCAAAACGTTCAAAGTTTTGGTTCTTCCATAAAAACTGATTGTACTGAACACGGTTTTTACCGAATTCCTGATAAGAACCCGAATAGAATTGCCCGAATAAAATTGTATTCAGCAAAACACAAAAAACACTTCCAATTAGTTGTTTCATTGCCTGAAAGTAAATATAAGGACATCTGGCTTTCAAGCAAAAGAAAAGATGAGTAAGTTCTTGAGAGCAACCCCACGCAAAACAAAAAAAGCCATCGGTTCTGTACGAATGGCTTTTTCTGGATATAGTTATCTATTCTCTTGACGATCTACTGATACAACTGCTTCAGAAAGGCTACAACTGAAGTTGGTTTTCTCCCCAGAAGTCGTTCCATATCTGAATTTTCACTGTTCAATTCACCTTGACTCCCCGCCTGCGAAAAGCCACCAAACATGTTTGCAAACGTTTCAGGCATTCCCGCAGCAGTCACTGTTCGAATGTAGGTCTCTAGATCAGGACTCGTATAGCTCACTTCTTTACCACTTATCTCAGAGAGTATTTTCGCTATTTCTTCAAATGAAACTGCTTCACCGGAAATAGTATAGTTTTTATTCTCATGCCCTTCCGTTGTCAGAATATTTGCTACTGACTCTGCCATTTCAGCCCTCAAAGCAAATCCAATTTTTCCACTTCCTGCAGGCAAATAGATTCCGTTCTCCAAAACATTTTCACCTAAAAACCAGGGCAGTAAATCCATATACAAGTTATTACGAAGTAATGTATACGTCATTCCACTTTCCTTAATAGCTTTTTCGGTTGCCAAATGTGACCCCAATACAAACTGAATCGGCGACGTTTCACGCTCGGTTTTTCGCTCCACACTGGTATACAGGATATGTTGAACACCTACCTCTTTGGCTGCTTTTACTACATTTAATTGCTGCTCGGTTCGTTTTTCCAACTCACTTCCGGAAACTAACACCAATTTCTCAATGTCTGAAAACGCACGCACCAAAGAATTGTAATCATCATAATTTCCGTAAACAATATTAACACCAAGCTCCTTCAACGTTTCAGCTTTAGACTCATCTCTTACCAATGCTGTTATCGCTTGAGGTTTCACTCCTTTATTCAGAAGAGAGGTGATGGTCGCCTGACCATAATGCCCCGTTGCTCCTGTTACTAAGATTGTACTCATTTTATTACTTTTTTTGATTGATAGTACAAAACTATGTATCTTTGATATACTTTTTATATCACTATACTTTTATATACCGGTATACAAAAGTATAGTTTAGGAAAAACAGGAACTATGATAAAAAATATTGATCCGGAAATTCTCGATAAGTGTCCGGATACTTTTGTTCTGGCGGTGAATGATACAATGAATGTATTATCAGGCAAATGGAAATTCCCTATTATTGCATCGTTGCTATTCGGAAAGAAAAGGTTTAAAGAATTGGGGCGTGATGTCACAAAAATAACTCCCCGGATGCTTTCTAAAGAGTTACGGGATCTGGAGATGAACGGTATTGTAAAACGCACCGTATATAATACAGTCCCTGTAACGGTTGAGTATGAACTGACAGCTTCCGGTAAATCCTTTAAAAAAGTTATGGACGTAATGCTTGAATGGGGTCTGGAACATCGAAAGATCACACTACATAATATGGAAAAATCTCCTCCTCAAAATAAAACTCCTTAAACTCCTGACAGCTATTTTATTCTGAAATTATTCTCGTTTTTTTACATTTATTAACACACCTGAAGACAACTCCAAGCCCTTCCAGACGTTATTTTTGTACCAATAGTAGTATTTTTTATTAAAAATTAGCCTTATGAGAAGAGTAGCATTTTTCACGGGTCTGATGCTAATGACATTAGCATTTTTCGCGTGTAAGAAAGAAGAGGATGGGACGGCGCAATTAAAAGTCTATTTAACGGATGCCCCCGGTAATTTCGAACATGTATTTATCGACATTCAGGAAGTCCGGATACATTCTAACAACGGAGGGTGGACCTCCTTACCAATTAATGCGGGAGTTTATGACCTGCTGGAGTTCAACAACGGAATGGACACGTTGTTATGCAGTGTCGAATTGCCCGTGGGACGTATCTCCCAAATTCGGTTGGTTCTTGGAAATAGTAATTCTGTTGTTGTAGATGGAACAACGCATAATTTAACAACGCCTTCCGCACAGACCAGTGGATTAAAATTAAATCTTCATCAGGAGTTAGAAGCCAATGAATCGTATTCAATCTGGTTGGATTTTGATGCGGGAAGCTCGGTTGTTCTTACCGGTAACGGAGAGTATATTCTTAAGCCTGTTATCCGAACATTTTCGGATCTGACTAATGGTAAAATAAAAGGGATTGCAACACCTATGAATGCTCTTCCTACTGTTTATGCCATTCAAAACGGCGATACGCTAACAGCCATTCCTGATAATAACGGTTTCTTTATGTTCTGTGGAGTCAATGGCACGTATGATATTCATGTCGTTCCTTCTGTTACAGGATATAGTACAGCTGAAGTAAACGGAGTGCAAGCTTCTTTTGGAACCATAACAGATCTGGGTACGATACAAATTCCAAACTAATTCGGAACCCAAAAACGAGTAGATAAGAACCGATCCGGTAACGGGTCGGTTTCTTTTTTGCTTAACCCTTATCAAAATTGTACTTTTGCCAAAAATTAAGGCATGCAGGTTCACAAATTTACTTTCAACGCATTTCAGGAAAACACGTATGTAGTTACTGACGAAGCGAATAATTGTGTAATTATTGACCCGGGTTGTTACACAGCTGAAGAACGCCGAGAGTTATTCGATTTCATTGAAAAGAGTGCATTACGACCACTTGCTGTTTTAAACACACACGCTCATATTGATCATATTTTAGGAAATGCGGCTGTCATTGAAAAATATGCCATTCCGTTTTACATGCACCAAGAAGACCTGACGACGTTACGGGCTGTTGCAGGCTATGCTCATCTATACGGATTTGAAGGCTACATTCCTTCTCCTGAACCCACTTCCTATATTGAGGACGGACAGATTTTGTCATTTGGAGACATTCATTTTACGGTCATTTTTGGGCCGGGACACGCCCCGGGACATGTCGCATTCTATTCACCGGAGGAAAATTTTGTCATCAACGGAGACATCCTTTTCCGGGGGAGTTTCGGTAGAACCGATCTACCGGGAGGAGATTTTGAAACACTTCGCAATACATTATTAAACATCATGTTTAAACTTCCTGAAGAAACGGTCGTATACTCGGGCCATGGTCCGGAAACAACGATCGGATTTGAGAAAAAGAATAACGCCATCTATCAGTTTTGAGTAGCCTGGAAAAATTCGGTTACATCGCTCTTTTGCGTGGTATCAATGTCGGCGGCAAGAATCGTATAAAAATGGCTGACCTTACAGCCTGTTTTATGAAAATGGGATTTGATCAGGTGACCACCTATATCCAAAGCGGAAATGTTTTGTTTCTTTCGGAAGAGGGTGATAAAGAGCAATTAACAAGCACTATTGAAGAAACGTTATCAGACACTTTTGACTATCAGTCGAAAATTGTTCTGCTCTCCGACTTACAGTTACAGAAAGTGATCGAAAATGCGCCTTGCGCCTTTGGTAAAGATACGGACACCTATAAGTTTGATATATTATTTATAAAACCTCCACTCACTTCCCAACAAGCTATTGAGCGAATTAAACTAAAGGAAGGTGTCGATCAGGTAGCAGAAGGTAAACATGTGATCTATATGTCTCGCCTAAAGACACAGGCTTCTCAGAGCTCTCTCATTAAATTATCGGCAAATCCGGTATACCAGCAAATCACGGTTCGAAACTGGAATACAACTACCAAATTGTGGGAGCTGGCGCAAAAAATCACCGAAAAATAGTCCCTTTTACCCGAACAGTGTTTTTTGAATGGCTTCCTCCTGTTTAGAAGGGATCTGTAAAGACAATCCCAATTGCTTATTAAGTTGTTCAATGAAGTAAGACGCCAGTAACGGAGACTCTATTTCGATATTCTGATGAACAAAGAAATATAACTTCTGCAGACCTTCTTTCTTCCAAACCGCTATGCGTTTCACCCAGTCGTCCAAACGACTTTTATCCGATATGTGATTAGCTCCCACATAACGAACAAATGCTTCAGGGCTGGTCAAACGCATGTGAACCATATCTCTTCTCCCGGCCGTATCGACAATAATATTACTCATTCCCAATTCTTCCAGCAACCGGCAATACTTGTCGAATATTTCTTTTTCGGAAAACCATCTTTCATTACGCACCTCTACTCCCAAAGGAATTCCTTTCGGAAACTCTGTCAACACTTTTTTCAATTTATCGAATTCAGAAGGGGTTACATTTTCATGCAACTGCATAAATGCCATTCCCAAACGATCGTCAAAATGACAAATTTCATCAGAGAAGGCTTCAAGCAACTCCCGCACATCAACTAACCTTCGATAATGCGTAACGGTATTGGTCACTTTCGGAAAAAACTTAAATCCGTCCGGAGTTTTATCCCGCCATTTCTCCACCTGAAAACGATCCGGCATCTTATAGAATGTCGCGTTCATCTCAATGGCATTGAACTGTCTCGAATAATACGTTAACTCATCCTTTGTTCCCTTCGGATAAAACCCTTTTAAGTCTGTTTTATTCCACTTCGCACACCCCACATACACTTCCAGCGGACAATCGGAATTTACGTATTTGTTCAGTATTTCTTTTGTTTCCGGTGCATCCTCCGGCATTGTGAAATCTACTGTTTCGGGATGATCCGTCTTTCCAAATTTCATAATTCTCTTTTCAACTTTTACCGTTTCTATAAAGATAACAAATGAAAATAAATCGGCACTTGTTCGTACATTCGCATGATCCGAAATAAAACAAGATTACACGATGAGCTACAAACTAAAAGACCTGTATTCTCCTTCTTTCTACGCAAACTTCGCTGAAGTGCTGAAAAAAGTGCTTCCGTCCTTTAATGTACCAGCCTTTACCGAAAAAATATTTCACGCGGATTGGGAAAATATGGAGTTAAAAGACCGGATGAGGCATACATCTCTTGTTTTACATGATTTCTTTCCCGAAGATTTTAAAGAGGCGACGCTCGTTATTGAAAAGAGTATAAGAGAATTGCAAACCAATCGTTTTACGAGCAGCTCTCTCGAGTTTATGTTTTTTCCGGATTATATTGAGCGTTTTGGACTGGATCATTTTGAAGCATCTGTACAGGCAATGGAATTTGTTACGCAATTTACCAGCTGTGAATTTGCCGTCCGTCCCTTTATCCTGAAATACGGAGATAAAATGCTGGAGCAGATGTACCAGTGGTCTTTACACGAAGACCATCGGGTTCGCCGGCTCGCCAGTGAAGGAAGCCGCCCTCGTTTGCCCTGGGCAGTGGCACTTCCTCAACTCAAGAAAGACCCTACTCCTGTTCTTCCCTTACTTAACAATCTGAAAAACGATCCTTCCGAATGGGTACGAAAAAGTGTTGCCAATCACCTGAATGACATCTCCAAGGACAACCCGGACATAGTCATAAAGCTTGTAAAAGAATGGAGTAACATTAGCAAAGAAACCGATGCTTTACTAAAACATGGCTGCCGGACATTACTGAAACAGGGACATCCGGAAATCCTAAAATACTATGGATTGAATACCGGGGATAAGCTAACAGTAGATCACTTTTGTATAACCACACCGGAAGTCGCAATCGGAGAACATCTTGCTTTTTCATTTACACTCCGAAACACCGCTGAAGAAGAACTCAAAACCCGCCTGGAATATGGAGTTTACTATCTGCGTCAAAACGGGACACATTCCAGAAAGGTCTTTAAGATCAGTGAACGAACACTCCTTCCGGGCGAAAGCCTGTCCATCGAACGGAAACAAAGTTTCAAAGTAATCACCACCCGAAAATTCTATCCCGGATCACAAAAACTCTCACTCATTATCAACGGACAGGAAATGAAACAATCCGACTTCAAACTGATTGCATAAATACGTTGACTATTTTCTTCG
>NZ_CFIGVI010000058.1:0-15514 GCF_984588085.1 Wandonia sp. | reverse complement strand
GGATTAGAAAAAGAAGCAGATGTGATGGGGACTAAGGCGCTACAAATGAAAAGTTCCAATTCAGAAAACAAACTAGTTTCTAATAATAATTCGAATTTATTACAATTAAAATCTGAAGTTGTTTGGAATTCACAACAATTCAATTATCTCGATAGAAACGGAGAAAGGAAAACAAAAGAAGTTGGAGGATCAATGACTGCTATGCTTGATCCAAAGACTCCTATTAAAGGAGCAAATGCAAAATCTACCTTTCAAAAGGATATGTATGATGATCTTAAATTGTACTGGAACCCTGGAGCTAAATATTGGGTTCGCGGACACTTACTTAATGCAAATTTAGGTGGTCCTAATGTAGCTCCAAATCTCTTTCCAATTACCGGGCATGCAAATGGTGATCATCTTAATTATGTAGAAAATCATGTTAAGAACTGGATAATTGGGGGGAAGAAAGTAAAATATTCAGTAATAGCAAAACAGGAGGCAGGTGACGTAACTATTGGTCAAGAATCTGTTCCTAATGCAGCAGGTTCATTAAATTGTCAGGCAGAAATAATTGGAGAGGACAAAAAAATAAGTAGGTTAATAAAGTCTGAACCCGTTCAGAGACCGAGTAAAAATGGAGCAGTACTTGCAGGACATACTTCTAGCTGGCAACGAAATGAATTTCAGGGCGACAACCAATATGATAAGCTCTTTATTGATTGGACCGAAGATCAATTAAAATTCACTCTTCATCTAATTAACAACAATTTTAATTATCGCGATGCAATTAGTTCTGTACCAATAACATTAGATGAACTAGGGGCAATTCATGATACACTAAATGAAATAAAATCTATAATCGAAAATGAATCTGAAGATCATGATTTGAATGATGGAGAATCTTCCGATACACAAACGGATACTGTTGGAAGTCAAGTAATAAATACAGCATTAAAAGAATGGCTACAAACTAGTTTTTCTGATTCAAAAGCTGAAGAGTGGCTGACGGCTAAACGTGATAGTAACACGATAAATGAGTATAAGTATAGTTCTTGAAAATAAACTAATTAATATATTCTGAAATCCAGATTTGAAAAAGAAGGGGGACATTATCCTAAATAACTAAAAAAATGACAATATCCTTTCAATTGTTACTCCACACCGCTTTCTCGCTTTACTTCCGGCACGAAAGCGAATACAACTCCCTGCGGGAAATTTCGTTGGGTGACGATGAATTGTCAATGCTTACCAAACGCGAATTAACCTGGGAAGAAAAGATAGTTTTACTATTGGCTATTATACCACACATCTACCCACAGGCACTGGATTTGTTTTTCATTCAAAACAAAGAACTGGATCGACCATACACCGAATTTGGCGGATGGAAGGGAACTTCACATGGCGGTTTTCTGCCGACAGGAGAGACAGCAGCGTTTATCTTATCCGTTGATAATCCGGAAAGCCGCTCGTTGGTTGTGCAATTGTTTAGCAAAGAACACTGGTTCCATCAGGAAAATATTTTGCGTTTGGAAGATCAGGGTTCCGGAGAACCTTTTTTAAGTGGAAAGCTTATTGTTTCTGAGGAATTTCTTGCAAAAGTGTTGAACAATGGTGTGTATCGACCGGATTACAGCAGTGATTTTCCTGCTAAAAGGGTGGAAACGCAGTTGGAATGGGAAGACCTTGTGCTACCATATCATTTACGGGAAGATTTGGAGAACATTTCCCAATGGTTGGAACACGAACAAGAGATACGATCGCGATGGAAGTTGAACAAATACATTAAACGAGGGTATCGTTCCTTGTTTTATGGGCCGCCCGGGACAGGTAAAACACTGGCTGCTTCTCTTCTCGGGAAAAAACATGAGCTGGAAGTTTATCGGATTGATCTTTCTATGATTGTCTCCAAATACATTGGTGAAACCGAAAAAAACCTGGCTAAGATCTTCGACCGGGCCGAACATCAGAATTGGATTTTGTTTTTTGATGAAGCAGATGCGCTGTTTGGAAAACGTTCGGACACCAACTCTTCGAATGACAGGCATGCTAATCAGGAAGTAGCTTATTTGCTACAACGAATAGAGGATTTTCCGGGAATGATAGTGTTGGCAACCAACCTGAAAGATAATCTCGATGAAGCATTTTTCAGGCGTTTTCAGTCGGTGCTGTACTTCCCTATGCCGGATGAGAGCTCCCGGATGCGATTATGGGAACAGATGCTACCCGGAGAGTGGATGGAAGCAGCTGATCCGGATCTTCTTTTGGACGCGGCGCAAATAGAACTTTCGGGGGGGAGCATGATCAATGTTGTACAGCGCTGTGCGCTTCAGTTGTATCAGGCAGAAAATCCGGTTTTGACAAAAGAAATTCTGGATGAAGCTATTCGGAAGGAACAGGAAAAAGAAGGGAAAATAACGTATTAAAAAATGAAAAAAGCAGGTATGAAAGCGATTCGATTACTCTTTTTGTGGGGTTCAGCAGGCTTACTGTTTCCGGTAAATGCGCAGGAATATAAATGCTATACCTGCGAAACAGGATATGATGGAGGTGTCTTCGAAATATTCACGTTACATGACAGTGTGGTCGTAACGGAAACCGTTTACGATACGGTCTACATTTCTGAATTAAATGACCTTACCGGGCATTTTAACATGTCATTTGATGAATTTTTTGATTCATTTACCGAATATATCCGAAGCAGAGACACCGTAAAAAGATCTCCGGCAGAAACGGTATACCTGAGTGATATTCAGGCAACACTACATGCGTATATCAGAAAGTACAGGTATGTATTGAGTGAATATCAGGTTGATTTTTCAAAAGACCGGTTTAAAATTCATAAAAATGAAAAAATTTTACCGGACAACCTTCCCGACTCAATGCCTTTGGATATTATGTTCACATTACAGGGAAAGTTGAACACAACCAACTTCCTGAAAACACCAAACCAGCAGGTAAGGGTCGTTTACAAGATTTTTTCAGATATCGTCAAAGCATCGTATAGGAAACAGTATAAAAAAATAGGGGTTAACTTCTATTTTCCGGACTTCTCCTTCCACGAAAAGCGTGCAATGGCGCAATTTGTCAAATCAGTAAGTCTTGTTGTGGACAGCACCAGGATTCCCGAAATAAAAAATCTACCGCTTTACTTTACATTTGATACGGAAGAAGGTAAAAAGAACCAAAGTTATCTGGTCGGTTTGTCCAGCATGGTTGATAGTGTTTTTTTAGCGACTCCAGATGCTTCATTGGCGCTTACTTTCGAATCTTTGGATAGTAAAGAAACGATGGAAATTTCCTGGATGAAGCAGTTACTGAACCAGTTCTATCTTGCCCGGTTCGACACAGGAGATTTCCCGGAAACCAGTAATCAGGTACTATTAATTGAAGACGTGAAAACACTGATGAATGCCGACTACCCGGATGCCTACTGGGAATATTATCTCCTTTCTATATTCGGAATACTATTTATTCTCTTAATAGGAAGCATGTGCTATATTTTTCTTCCTTCCTTCGCAAATTTTGTTCACGAGTATTCAATGTACGTGTTCGCCGGAGGGATATTGCTGGTCTTGGAAATTTATCTATTATTTGTGTTCATGGTAGAATCCATGTCCAACACGGTTGTGTTTTCCTTTCAGAATAATAACACGATGCTTTTACTCCCGGTAATGCTCATATTTGTTATTCCTCTGATTAAAAAAGTAATCAGAACCCGCGAAAACCCGTAATTACTGAGCTTTTTGTTTTTTGTAATTAGAAGAAAACAAATAGCACCAGATAACCCGCGACAATCGGTAATTGATAGGAGCCAGAAGAAGAATGGGAAGAATTAAAAAAGGAATCATCCGAACATCCAGAAACTCATCAAAGAAAAACTGGCACAACACGAATACTGAAACACACTCAGCTACGGTAAGCGCATAACTGACATACATAGCACCGAAAAAGAAACCCGGTTCCTGTTCAAATTTTGTGTGACAATGTGAGCACCTTTCATTCATCGTTCCCACACGGAAAGGAAAAGTATAATTGAACATTTTACCTTCTTTACAGACAGGACACTTTCCACGGAGTATATTGGATAAAAGACTCATTTTTATTTGCAAAGTTTTTACAATTTATTGAATAAAAAAGTACCTTTAACAGACAAGTTATAGGACAAAAGGCGCAACACAAAAGGCAAATGTTACCCATTCTCAATATAGAATCATTTAGTAGAGATGAAATAGATTTTCACTATGTCAATGATTTCAGAAACCATATTGCTACGCACCACGATCAGGTGACAGAACCGCATAAACACGACTTTTTTTTATTTGTGCTGTTTACGAGGGGAAACGGATTTCATGAAATAGATTTTGACAGGTACGAGATTTGTGCCGGTAGTTTATTTGTCATTTGTCCCGGACAGACACACTCCTGGACAGTCTCGGATGACATCGACGGATACATTTTGTTCCACGCGGCAGATCAGGTGTTTAACAAAGGAAGTTTTCCAACCGGAGCCACTACGGGGTTTAATCAGTTTTCACACTTATTGTTGAATACGGAAGAACTCCGGAGAAAGGAACAATTATTTCAAAACCTTTTACAGGAATACAGGGGAGACAATATGTTTCGTAATAAGATGTTGGTTGCACTGATACAGGTTTTACACGTTGAAGTCCTGCGAGTCGGGTACGCAAACAGTCATAAGGACACAAAAGAAAATTACCGGAGAATACAACAGTATAACGAACTGATTACGTTAATTGAAACTCATTTTATTACTGAAAAACGCCCTGCATTTTACGCCGATAAAATGAACTTTTCGATCAAACACTTGAACCGGATCACCAATCAGGTAATCGGGAAATCCACCTCGCAGCTTATTTACGAACGGATCTCCGTTGAAGCAAAAAGAATGCTTGTACACTCAGACAAAACGATCAAAGAGATTGCCTATTCTCTTGGTTTTGAGGATAGCGCCTATTTTTCACGTTTTTTCAGAAAAGAGAATAACAGTACACCTAAACGATTCCGGCAGAAGTATCTGGGAACCGTATAGCTGAATTGGGTTGATGCCATTTCCAAACAAAAAAATGTAGGACTTATTAGTCTGTATGTCGTACCTTTGTGCCCGCAATGAAAAAACGATTGGCCATATTTGCTTCCGGCAACGGTTCTAATGCAGAAAAATTAATGCATTATTTTGCTGAAAACCCGCACGCAGAAGTAACACTTGTTGTTTCCAATAAACCAGATGCAGGTGTTCTGAAGCATGCAGAAAATCACACGGTGGAAACATGTGTGTTTGAAAATGCAGATTTTGTGTCGGGAGAGAAAGTATTAGCTAACCTGCAACAAAGAGACATCGATTATATTGTGTTGGCAGGATTTCTTCGCAAAATTCCGGATGCACTGATTGCAGCGTATGCGCGCAGGATTATTAATATTCACCCGGCTTTATTACCTAAATTTGGAGGGAAAGGCATGTATGGCATGCACGTACATAAGGCTGTGAAAGAAGCAGGAGAAACGACAACGGGAATTACTATTCACCTTGTTGATGAAGAATTTGACAACGGGGAACATCTGGCACAATATACCTGTCCTGTAAACGAAGAAGATACTCCGGCAACCATTGCCGCCAAAGTTCAGTCTTTGGAGCATCAGTATTTTGGTCCAACCATTGAAAAATATATTACATGTTAGACGGATTTTCTTTATCTGAAATGGGTAAGGCTACGATGGTCTTATTCGCAGTAATTGACATAATTGGCTCTATTCCTCTTATTATCAAGATAAAATCGGGGGCAGGGGAGATCTATGCCTGGCGTACTTCTATTGTAGCCATGGGAATTATGCTGGCCTTTCTTTTTCTGGGAGAAACGCTTTTAGGATGGTTGGGTGTTGATATTAAGTCCTTTGCAGTTGCCGGATCTTTAATTCTTTTTGCAATGAGTCTGGAGATGATTCTGGGAATAACCTTATTTAAAGAAGAAGGGACTCCAAAAACGGCGTCTATCGTTCCTCTTGCTTTTCCTATCATAGCAGGAGCAGGCTCTATGACGTCATTGGTTGCGCTACGGGCTGAGTTTGAGACGATAAACATTGTAATTGCTATACTCATTAATATAACCATTGTTTATATTGTACTGAAACTTACCCGACAATTCGAAAAATTATTAGGACCGGGAGGTTTGGCAATTATCAAAAAAGTATTTGGTATTATTCTGCTTGCTATTGCCGTAAAACTGTTTACCAGCAATATCAAGGAGTTGTTCTGATTCGTACAGAGTTCTCGTAAAATAACTACTTTTGTCAAAAGAATAAGCACATGTTGCACTCAATGACAGGTTTTGGTAAGGCTTCGGGAACTTACCTTCAGAAAAAAATAACAATCGAAATCCGATCGCTGAACAGCAAGTCTCTTGACTTAAACGTTCGTCTGATTCCCTTGTATAAGGAAAAGGAGATAGAATTGCGTAAGCAAGTCGGGACTTGTCTTGAAAGAGGGAAAGTAGAAGTAACCATTGCCGTTGAGAATAACGGTGAAGAGCGCAGTAGCGTCATTAATAAAGCAGTTGCGCGTGCCTATTTCAACGATATTAAGGATCTGGAGCAAGAGTTGGGAGTAAAATCTCCTGATCCGATCAGCCAATTACTGAGAATGTCGGATATTTTTGTAAATACCCGTGAAGAGCTGGATCCGGAGGAGTGGAAATTTGTGTCGGAACTTGTCGATGAAGCATTGCATCAGATGGAGGACTTCAGAATGCAGGAAGGAAAAAGTCTGCAGGCAGATTTTTCAGAACGGATTGCAGAAATTCGTGCTTTATTAGGTGAAGTGCAGCAATACGAAGAAGAGCGGATCATCACGATAAAGGAGCGTATGCAAAAGGCGTTGGATGAGAAGTTAGGAGAAGCATTGGATCAGAACCGACTGGAGCAGGAGTTTATCATGTATATTGAAAAACTGGATGTTTCCGAAGAAAAAGTACGTCTGGCAAATCACCTGAATTATTTTGAAGAAACAATGGTTTCCGGAAAAGGAGCCGGAAAAAAACTAGGTTTTATTTCGCAGGAAATCGGACGTGAAATTAATACACTGGGAAGCAAGTCCAATCATGTGGAAATGCAAAAACTGGTTGTAAAAATGAAAGATAACCTGGAGAAAATCAAAGAACAGGTTCTCAACACACTGTAAATTATGACAGAGGGTAAGTGCATCATATTTTCAGCTCCGTCAGGGGCAGGTAAGACAACAATCGTACATCATCTGTTATCCGGAGACTTTCCGTTGGAATTTTCTGTTTCGGCTTGTTCCCGTGATCCGCGTGGTCATGAAAAAGAGGGTAAGGACTATTATTTTCTGGGCGTTGAAGGGTTCAGAAAAAAAATTCAGGAAGAAGCATTCATTGAATGGGAAGAAGTGTACCCGGATCACTTTTACGGAACCTTGAAATCAGAAGTAAAACGTATTTGGGAACACGGAAAAGCGGTTATTTTTGATGTGGATGTCATTGGAGGTTTAAATCTGAAGAAGCAATTCGGAGATGCGGCACTTGCTATATTTGTACAACCACCCTCTGTAGAGGAATTGGAAAAAAGATTGCGTTATCGCAGTACAGAAACAGAAGAGAAAATCAGACAACGCTTAAACAAGGCATCGAGTGAGTTAAAATATGCGGATCAGTTTGATACAATTATTCTCAATGATAATCTTGAAAATGCTTTTGAACAGGCAGAGAAAGTGGTGAAAGAATTTTTGGAAGAATGAAAGTAGGACTTTATTTTGGCACATATAACCCTATCCACATCGGCCATCTGGTTATTGCAAACTACATGGCGGATTATACGGATTTGGATCAGATATGGTTAGTTGTAACACCACAAAACCCGCTTAAAAAGAAAGCTTCTCTTCTGGAAGACTATCACCGGTACGCATTGGTGGAAATTGCGATAGAAGATAATGACAACCTGCGAGTAAGCGATATCGAATTTAAGCTTCCGAAACCTTCCTATACTGCAACAACATTAGCCCATCTGAAAGAAAAGTATCCAGCTCACGAGTTTTGTCTTATTATGGGAGAAGATAACCTTCGTACCCTACATAAATGGCAGAACCATGACATTATATTGCGGGACCATGAGATTTATGTGTATCCCCGGGTGCTTACCATTCAGGAACAGCAGGAAGCGGATCAGTTGGGCTATAAACAGGATAACGGATTTATGGAACACGAGCATGTACACATTTGTGATGCTCCCGTTATGAAAGTTTCTTCGAGCTTTATACGCAATGCAATAAAAGAAGGGAAAAGTGTTCGCTATTTGCTGACAGATCCGGTTCACAAGTATATCGACGAAATGAATTTCTACCGATAAAAGCAGAACGAACCCACTTATTTAGGAAGTTGTACCTCCCGTATGGTAAGTGTATCGCTTATTTGGGTCAGAATCTCCTCCATTTGATCCGGAAATTTACCATAATACAACAAAGAGTTCTGAAAACGAGCGTAATCAACACCATGTTTACTGAGAAGAGAGTCTCCGCTGGCAATCATGATTTGTGTGTAATTATTCAATTGAACATACTTGCCCTGTACATGAGCTTCCAAAACGACCAAATCGGTTAAAACACGTGTAAAAGAATCCTGTGGAATTAAATCATCCGGAGCATCAATAGCGATTGATCTGGCTTCACAAGATGTCAGGAATAACACTATTCCGGATAAAAAAATAACCAGCCTGTACATTATCGGTCAAAATTGAGACGCATTCCCGCATTTTCTTCCACAATCTCCGTACCATTCCATACAACTTTACCGTTTACAAACGTAGCCATAATGTGATGATCAAAAGTTACCCCTTCAAAAGGAGACCACCCACATTTATACAGCAAATTGTCGCGCGTAACTGTTGTGGAAATCTTGGGATTGATCAAAACCAGGTCTGCATAATACCCTTCCCGGATAAAACCACGTTTATCAATTTGGAAAAGTTCGGCAGGTGCATGACACATTTTTTCGACAATGCGCTCCGGAGATATTTTTCCCTCCAGTGATTTTTGGAACATAGCCTGAAGAGCGTGTTGTACCAACGGTCCACCAGAAGGAGCGTTAAAATACGTTTGCTTTTTCTCCTCAAGTGTATGAGGTGCGTGATCCGTAGCGATAACATCAATTCTGTTGTCGAGAACAGCTTCCCAGATTGCATCTCTGTCTTCGGCCCGTTTTACCGCAGGATTCCATTTAATCAAGGTTCCTTTTTCCTCGTAATCGGCATCAGTAAACCACAGATGATGAATACAGGCTTCTGCTGTAATTCGCTTCTCTTTCAACGGAATATCATTTCGGAAAAGAGACAATTCCTTCGCAGTACTGATATGTAAAATATGAAGTCTTGTGTTGTGCTTTTTGGCTAATTCAACAGCCATAGAAGAAGAAAGATAACAGGCTTCTTCAGAACGAATCAGCGGGTGGGCAGAAATAGGCACATCCTCACCATACTGCTCTCTGTATGTTTCTATATTTCGGCGAATTGTAGCTTCGTCTTCACAGTGTGTGGCAATCAGCATGGGAACCTCCGAAAAGATCCGGTCCAACGTACTGCGTTGATCCACAAGCATATTTCCGGTAGAAGAACCCATAAAAACCTTCACTCCGCAAACCGTGTCCGGATTTGTCTTTAAAACCTCCTCTATATTATCATTGGAGGCACCCATGAAGAATGAGTAATTCGTAACGGCTTTTTGAGCAGCGATAGCATACTTGTCCTCAAGAAGTTCCTGCGTAAGTGTATTCGGCACGGTATTCGGCATTTCCATAAAGGAAGTTATACCTCCGGCCGCTGCGGCTCTAGATTCACTTGAAATATCTGCTTTATGGGTTAAGCCCGGTTCACGAAAATGAACCTGATCGTCAATAGCACCCGGAATTACATACATTCCTTCAGCACTGATTTCTTTAAATCCCTCAGGGGTATCAATCCGTTCTTCTATTTTTGTAATAATCTTATCTTCAATTTGAATATCAACGTGTTTTCGTTTTCCCTCGTTGATAACCAAACCGCCTTTTATTACAACACCTTTGCTCATAGATTCATTTTTTTCATTTTCCAGACACCCCAGAAAGCTTCTTTAAAAATTCCGATACTCATTTTGGATTCCCCAAATTGTCTGTCGATAAATGTGATGGGGACTTCTGCGGGACGAAAACCATGCTTTACGGCCGCATACTTCATACAAATCTGGAAAGCATACCCTTTAAACCGGATATTATTAAAATTAATCGTTTCCAGAACTTCTCTTTTGTAACATTTAAAGCCGGCCGTTGTGTCTTTTATATTGATCCAAAGCACCATACGAACGTAAATCGAGGCAAAATAAGACATCAGGATACGGTTTAGCGGCCAGTTTTTTACTTTTCCGCCTTTACAATAACGCGAACCAATGCTAAAATCTCCTTTACCGTTTTTGCAAGCTTCATACAAACGGATCAAATCTTCCGGATTGTGCGAAAAATCGGCGTCCATCTCAAAAATATACTCATAGTCTTTTTTCAGACTCCAGTTGAAACCATGGATGTAGGCGGTACCAAGTCCTTGTTTCCCCTGCCTTTCTTCCAGGTGTAAACGCCCGGGAAATTCAAGCATTAAGGATCGGATGATTTGAGCAGTTCCGTCGGGAGAGGCATCGTCAATAATCAGAATATCAAACGCTTTGTCAAACGAGAAAACCGTTCGAATCATTCGTTCGATGTTGTCTTTTTCATTATATGTTGGTATAACTACAACGCTGTCAGATGCCATAAGTTCTTTCTGGTTCGCTAAGATAAAGCAAATCTGTCGTAAAATGTAATACGTTTGGCTTTTCTTCGTTTTTCCTATCTTTACAGTAACTTTTTTTAACAAATGCGTCAGGTACCCGTTTTCCTTGTTTTTTTTCTCTTGTTGAGTACACTTGTTGCACAGGAACATAAAAATGTGTTTTTGTTGGACAATTGGACAACAGACACCCTGATGACTCATGGTTTTGATGAAATATCATTCAACGAAACCTGGGGCTTTGTAAAAGATGGAGAAGAGTATGCGGTTATTGGCTCGACAGAAGGAACTCACTTTTTTCACATTACAGAAGATGACAAGTTGGATCCGGTTGATTTTGTTCGGGGTAAGTTTTCTTCTCCGCAGGTTGTTCACCGGGACTTTCACGACTACGGAGGTTATCTGTATGCGGTGTGCGATGAAGGTTCCAGTTCACTTCAGATCATTGACTTGCAATACCTACCGGATTCGGTTCATGTAGCAGCTGAAGACAGTATTCAGTTCGGAAGAATACACAATATCTTTATAGACAGTTCTTCCGCATTACTTTATGTCTGTAAGCTGACACCTTTGATTTTGAATCCTACATTTTCTTTTACATCGATGAAAGTATTTTCTCTGGCAGATCCGCTAAACCCGGTAGAAGTATTCGGGGGATTTGAACACATTGGAGAAGTACACGATGCTTATGTTATAAATGATACCGCCTATTTGAATTGTGGGTATGATGGTCTGCATATTTATGATTTTTCGAACCCTTCAACACCGGTTCTTTTAGGTTCTATGACCATTTATCTGGATCAGGGATATAATCACTCAGGATGGCTTTCCCCGGATAGAAAATACTATTATTTTGTTGACGAAACCGAAGGAAAGCAGATAAAAAAGGTAAACGTTGAGGATATCGCCAACCCGACGATTGTCGGAATCTTTGGTTCGAATTTTACGCAGGGTTCTATTCCACACAATGTAATGGCAACGGATAAACTAATTTTCGTTTCGTATTACAACGAGGGGTTCAGGGTATATGATACCCGATTTAAACCACCCAAGGAAGTAGCGTATTACGACACATATCCCAGTGATGAAGGATTAGCTATGACCGGGGCATGGGGTGTATACTCTTTGCTGCCCAGCAAAAGAATCCTGGTTTCAGACATGAAAAACGGGTTGTTTTTATTCCGGTTTGAACAGGAAGTATTTGAAGTTCCACCGTCTTCCGTACCATTCAGTGTTTTCCCCAATCCGGCAGCATCCGGTTCAGAAGTGATTTTCCGGTTTTATGAAGATAATATCAGCAAAATAAAATTTTATTTGTACAATAATATGGGGCAGTTGATCTATTCTGAATCCAATGAGTTTAACGATTACTGGAAAATACGACTGGATTATGCAGCGGGGAGTTATAATTACATTGTGTATTATGAAAACTACCTCGGAGAGGAAACGTTACGACAGGGCCACCTGATTTTGCATGACTAATTTTTATCACGTTTTTGATTTTCTTAGATTAGCGTACTGAATTCTACAACAAAATCAGTATGTGTCGTTTTTTATTAGCATTACTTTTTATTATTCCGTTTTTGAGTTTTTCTCAAAATGATACTGTTGTAAAAAAGATTAAAACCAGACATTGTAACTATGGAGGTTTGGACTACAGAATATCTTCTATTAACGGATTATATGCAGGCTATAATTACTTGTATAAAGAACTTTTTTCGTTCAGATTCGAATCTGGCATATGCATGAGAAAGGCAGAAAACTTACCGGAAGATTATGTGGGCGGTTTAGGAAAAGGAGATCCTCAGGAACTCTTACTCTCCTTTGTAGGGATGGGAGGGGTTATTTTAGATTTGACTGGAAATGGAAAGTTCCGTATAAACTTTCAGGTAGGTGGAGGTGCATTAAGTTTCAGAAAATACAAGGACTGGAAGAAAATAGAGAGTTCGTCTGCTTTTGGGAAGGTGTTTAACAATAATTACTCTTATAACCAAGACAATTTTTGGAAAGCTTGTTTTGTGGTTGCCCCAAGAATTGAAATAGCATTTCTTCCTTATTTGGGAATTGCTATAACACCAGTAGCAGTATTCAATGGTTATAAAAATTACTATGGCGTGCAAATTGGAATTATGGGAGGAAAACTAAGAAGAAAATAAGCATGAAAAAGCGGTATCAGAGAAAGCTCTCTGATACCGCTGAAATGCAAAAAATAAACGAGTTTTAACTAGTGCTTAACAACCTGAATGGTCTGCTCCGAAATTCGAAGAAAATACACTCCGGACTCAACATCCGATAAATTCAGTTTTGTTAGAGGAGAATTCGTGGTTCCATGAAGAATAGTTTTTCCAGTTGCGTCTGTTACAACATATGATAATTCTTCTACAGACGTTTCCAGATAGAATAAACCTGTACCAGGATTTGGGAATAAGGTAAATGATTGTTCTTGCTCTTGTATTCCAGCAAAAATTAACTCTATACAATCACTGATTTTCGAGTGTTCTTGAATAGTGATTTCAACAGCATAACTTCCGTCTTCTTCTGCTGTATAACTCTGTTCTGTTGCTCCAGGAATAGGAGAAAACCCACTATTACAATCCAGCCATTGATACTCTGCTCCGGATTGAACTGCAGTTAAAGTGTTCAGGTTAGAGTTTACAGTAACGTCTATATAAAGAATGGTAAGATCCAGAGTAACTGTTGAATCGCAACCTGATGATGCTCCACCTGTAAAAGTATGTGACACAATGGTGCTGGATGTATAGGTTTGCCCATTACCCTCTGCCCAGGTAAAGGATTCATATGCGGTTTCTGAGACTGTATTTGTCAGGTGTTGATTAATTGATAGGTATAGAGTTACTGTGCTGTCACATCCTGAAGATGCACCACCAACAAAGGTGTGAGATGCAGTTGTACTGGATGTATAAGTTTGTCCGTTTCCTTCCGTCCAGGTATATGTCTCACAAGCACTTTCGTATATTGTATTTGTTGAGGGTTGCTTAATAGTTAGATTCAATGTTATGGTACTGTCACAACCGTATTGATTTGGCAAAACCCAGGTTGCTGAAAAGTTAGAATGCGTGTATGTATTCCCGTCTATCCAGGTATATGATTCACAAGCTTCAATGATATCAACACTACCATTAGCACATCCCATTTTAATTGTGAAAGCATCTTGTGATCCGTTTGACGTTAATTCATATGTATTTGCTCCAACAGCAAAATCAACTGTTTCAGAAAAGTCGCCATGCACGAAAACATCGTTTTGAATATTTACAGCGATACTGCGTCCTGCATCCGATTGTGTATTTCCAAAACCATGTACCCAAACAAAATCACCAGAGCTGGTATAGTGTACAACATATGCATCCTGAGCTCCAAGGGAAGTTAATTCAGAGGTGCCTACTCCCGGATCAAAATCAACAGTTTCTCTATAAGACCCTGTCATTACAACATCTCCTGAATTCATTACAGCAATACTTCTCGATTCATCGTTCATAGTACTTCCAAAGGTATTCACCCATAATAGTGAGCCGGAATTATCATATTTTGCAAGGAAGGCATCCACTCCTCCGGCTGATGTCCGCATTTCGGTACCTGCTCCGGGATCAAAATCTACCTGATCTGAGAATTGACCTCCCACGTATATATTATCTGTGCTGTCCGCTGTATTACAGAGTCCATAATCATTCTCTGTTCCTCCAATGCTTGTAGCAGAAATAAGGTCTCCAGAAGGGTTTAGCCTTACAGCATAAATATCAAACCCTCCATTTGATGTAAGGTTATTCACACCAGCATTAGGGTCAAAATCTACAATATCAGAAAAGCTTCCTGTTGCTACAATGTTTTCAGAATCATCTATTGCAATGTCGGAACCATATTCTTCAGAGGTGCCACCAAATTGTTTGGCCCAAATGAAATTACCATTACCATCCAGTTTCGAAATGAATACATCCATTTCTCCAAATGAAGTCAGTATTTCTGATCCTGTACCCGGGTCGAAATCGGCAGACGAGTAAAAATGACCAGTAGTATAAATATTACTGGAAGCATCTACTGCAATACCAAATGCAACATCTTCCGATACTCCTCCCATTTGCTTTACCCAAATTAGGTTTCCATAGGAGTTATACTTCGCTACGAAAATATCTGTTTGTCCTATTGCAGTTAACTCCTCTATACCAGTACCGGGGTCAAAATCAACAGTGCCTTCAAAGCTTCCGGTAATGCATACACTTCCTGTGTTTCGGTCAATTGCAATAGCATTACCAACATCATCTGAGTTGCCTCCTATTCCAAAAGCCCAAACCAGATTGCCGTCTGTATCAAGTTTGGACAAGTAGATATCTCTCGATCCCGAAGCTGTAAGATTGTGTACTCCCGTTCCAGGATCAAAATCGGCAGTACCGGCAAATAAACCGGTTGCGTACACGCTATTCCCATCTATTGCAAGAGCTTTTCCACTTTCGTATGAGGTTCCTCCCTGACCTGCGGCCCATTTTAATAAAGGAACTTGTGCGGTTAAAAAAGATGTAGTACTAAACAATAGCCCAATGGCGAGAAAGAGTTTACGTTTCATAAGTTAATGATTACAGTTTTCGCAAAGATAGGGAACAGAAAGTATAGTATCCTTGTGTTTTCGGCATTTAACATTTCAGCTTTCTTTTTAGAGAAAGCTTTTTCTATTACCAGGTAATAATAGTTGCGTTGTTTTCAGCAAAAA
>NZ_CFIGVI010000057.1:0-16158 GCF_984588085.1 Wandonia sp. | reverse complement strand
TTGGCTGATTTATCACCTTGTTCAACAGATCCTCCCTGTCCGCAGATTAATGTAGCTATCAGTAACCAATCTGATGTAAGCTGTAATGGAGCTAATGATGGAGCAGCAACTGTATCTGCAACAGGAGGCTCCGGACCCTATACTTATACATGGACGCCGGGGAATATAACAGGTGCAACTCAAACAGGATTGTCTCCACAGACGTACACGGTCTCTGTTGAAGATGCTAATAACTGTCCGGGGTCTGTGCAGGTTACTATTGCAGAGCCATCTGCGCTTTCAGCAAATGCTGTGGCAACCGATGCCTGTGATAACACAGGAACGGCTTCGGCTTCACCCTCAGGAGGAACAGGGCCTTATACCTATAGTTGGTCAACAGGTGAAACGACATCTTCGAT
The DNA here is from genome assembly GCF_984588085.1 of Wandonia sp. Lineage (NCBI taxonomy): Bacteria > Pseudomonadati > Bacteroidota > Flavobacteriia > Flavobacteriales > Crocinitomicaceae > Wandonia > Wandonia sp. Next base: position 15,760 of record NZ_CFIGVI010000057.1, on the reverse strand, counting down.
TTCAAATCTTGCACCAGGTGGATATACAGTAACAGTTACCGACGCTAATTCATGTACGGTTCAACAAACGGTTACTGTTTCCTGCACCGGATGTCCTACAATCACTGTGACAGAATCAAGTCATACGGATGTAACCTGTAATGGAGCTAATGACGGAGCAGCAACGGTTGTTGCATCAGGAGGAAATACACCTTATACCTATACATGGACTCCCGGAGGTATGACCGGAGGAAGTCAGACAGGGCTTTCCCCTCAAACGTACACAATTGTAGCTGAGGATGCTGATGGCTGTACAGGTACTATTCAGGTTGTTATTACTGAATCTACTGCTATGACCGCTATTACTTCGTCTGTTGATGCTTCCTGTGGAATTAATGACGGACAGGCAACAGTTAATGTTTCAGGAGGTACGAGCCCTTATAGTTACGTTTGGACGCCAAATGTAGGAACGACAGCAAGTGTTTCCGGATTATCAGCGGGAGTGTATTCAGTAGTTGTAACCGATGCCAATGGTTGCCAGCTAACAGAAACAATTAATGTAAACAATCAAAACGCACCAACAGCTACGATCACTTCAGTTTCTGATGAGACATGTCTGGGTGCGGCAAACGGATCAGCAACAGTATCCGCAACCGGAGGTTCAGGTAATTATACATATGCATGGTCACCTTCAGGAGGAACCTCAGCTACAGCTACGGGGTTGGCTTCGGGAACTTACACAGTCACTGTTACAGACGATTCTGGATGTATAACATCGATTAGTGTAACGATAGGTGCAGGGTCGGTAATAACAGTAACAGCTTCTGTTACAGATGAAGACTGTGGTGTTGCAAACGGGGCAATTGACCTTTCGGTTTCAGGTGGAAGTGGAAACTATACCTATGTATGGTCGTCAGGTGAGGTTACTCAGGATATTTCCGGAGTATCAACCGGAGAGTATGAAGTGATCGTTACAGACGATGCAGGTTGTTCAACTACTGAAACTATAACGGTTGGTGTGATAGGTGAATTACTTGTAACAGCAGTACCTCCGGTAACAACAATTGATGCGGGAGAATCTGTACAATTGGAAGCGTCAGGTGGATATACCTATACGTGGACACCTGAAGAAGGATTAAGCTGTACAAACTGTCCGGATCCGATCGCTTCACCGATGGTTACAACTACTTATGTTGTAACGGCTATTGATGAAAACGGATGCGCAGGAGATACTACGGTAGTCATCTTTGTTGAAAATGTATGTGGGGAGATTTTTGTTCCAACCATTTTCTCTCCGAATGATGATGGAAATAATGATGAACATTGCGTAATGGGGGACTGTGTAAAGGAATTTGAGTTGTCTATCTACAACCGATGGGGAGAAAGGGTCTTCATTTCTGACAATCAGACAAACTGTTGGGATGGAATTTTCAGGGGAAAACCTGTTCAGACGGGTGTTTATGTCTATAAGTTGAGGGTCCGTTTGGTGGATGGAACAGAGGTCATTGACTCCGGTAATATAAATGTAGTCAGATAGCAGTAATTATAACTGAGAACCTATGAAACGAATTTTAATACTTGTATGTGCATTACTATCGATAAATAGTGTGTTTTCACAAGATGTGCACTTTTCGCAGATGTCTTATTCTCCGTTAACATTAAATCCGGGATTGACAGGAGCTAATCATGACCTGCAGGCGATTGTAAATTACAGAACACAGTGGAACAGTGTTGCAGAACCCTTTCAAACAATGGCTGCTTCTTTTGATATGCGTGTGAATCCAAATAAAAGAGGTAAAAAAGGACATCTTGCCTTAGGGTTGAATTTTTTCAATGACAGGGCAGGGGCAGCCAGAGTTACTACTAATAATGTCAATCTGAACGTTGCTTATCACGTTTTATTAAGTGATGGACATACATTCGGAGGAGGTGCTTATGTCGGGTGGGCACAACGATCTTTCAATCCGGCTGCAGGAAAGTGGGGGAGCCAGTACGATGGCATGGCATACAATGGAAATTTGTCGAGTGGAGAAAATTTTAATTCGGCTTCATTTCACATGTTTGATGCCGGAGCCGGTATTGTATATACGTTTAGTGCAGAAGAAATGTATATGTCCGCCAATAACTCGACAAAAGTAAACGCAGGTTTTGGAGTGTATCATCTTAATCGTCCTTCCTTTTCGTTTATAAATCAGACAGACGAGAAAATGTATATGCGATTTTCCGGTTTTGTGAATGGTGCATTTGGAATTGGTAATTCAAATCTCATACTTGAACCCGGTGTTTATTATCATCAGCAGGGAAAAGCCCGGGAAATATTATTCGGAACGTATGCAAGATATATACTTCAGGAAGGTTCAAGAAGGACGACAAACCTCGAAAGAACAAGCTTTGCATTAGGTGCGTTTTACCGGAATCAGGATGCGCTTATCATAAAAGCACTTTTTCAATGGTCAGGGTTAGAAATTGGTGCTGCCTACGATGTTAACCTGTCATCACTTACAGTGGCATCAAAGGCCAGAGGGGGGATAGAGTTTTTTGTGCGTTGGGTAATGCCAAGCCCTTTAGCTACAACAAGAGCAAGGATATAGTGGTTGTTTTTTTCATAAGTTAAATGTTATATGATCCTACTCCGGATTTCCGGAGTAGAAAGACATAATTAACATTATTTAAAAGCGTCGGATGTGTATCCGGCGCTTTTTTTAGTTAACTTTTCGAGGACTAATAAATTAAAATTTAGAATGAGTATTGACAAAATAGACCTTCGACTGATTAACCTGGACGATTTTGATGAATTAAAAGCCATTATGGAAAGAGTATATAGCTCTATGCCAAATTCCGCCTGGCAAAAACACCAGGTAGAAAAACTGGTTAAGTTATTTCCGGAAGGACAGGTAGGGATAATAGTTGATGGCAAACTGGTAGCTTGTGCATTAGCTTTGATAGTAGATTATAAAGATGTTGAAAAGTATCATAGTTATGCACAGATTACAGGAAATTATACTTTTTCTACCCACAAAAAAAACGGAGACACTTTATATGGCATAGATGTGTTTATTGATCCTGATTTCAGAGGGATGCGTCTTGGAAGAAGGTTGTATGATTATCGTAAAGATTTATGTGAACGAAGTAACCTGAGAGGGATTGTCTTTGGTGGGCGTTTGCCGAATTATCACAAGTATGCGGAGGAACTCACACCAAAAGAATATATTAATAAAGTGCGGATGAAAGAAATTCATGATCCGGTTTTGAATTTCCAGCTATCGAATGATTTCCACGTGAAGAAAATTTTGAGAAATTACCTCAGTGGAGATAAGGAATCACAGGAATATGCAGCACTTCTGGAGTGGAACAATATCTATTACGAAAACCAACCGGATTCGAAAGAAGTAGTTCCCGGGAAATCTGTTGTTCGTTTGGGGTTAGTACAATGGCAAATGCGTCCCTATAAACATCTGGATGATTTGATGGAGCAGGCAGAATATTTTATTGATGCGGTGTCAGACTATCGGTCAGATTTTGTGTTGTTTCCTGAGTTTTTCAATGCACCATTAATGGCAGCATACAATCACTTGTCCGAACCGGATTCCATTCGAAAGTTGGCGTCATATACCGAAGAAATTCGGGATCGTTTTTCTACATTGGCTATTTCCTACAACATTAACATCATTACGGGAAGTATGCCGCTTATTAAAGAGGATAAGTTGTATAATGTCGGGTATTTATGTAAACGAAATGGTGAGATAGAAGACTACATTAAGATTCATGTTACTCCCGATGAGGAGAAAGTATGGGGAATGTCAGGAGGAGACAAAGTGCGTGTATTTGACACGGATTGCGGGAAGATAGGTGTGCTGATTTGTTATGATGTGGAATTTCCTGAGCTGAATAGAATTCAGGCAGATATGGGAATGAATATATTGTTCGTTCCATTTCTTACAGATACCCAGAATGGATACTCCAGAGTGCGGAATTGTGCACAAGCAAGAGCTATAGAAAATGAATGCTATGTTGCTATTGCCGGATCAGTAGGGAATTTACCCAAGGTACACAATATGGATATTCAGTTTGCACAATCTGTAGTATTCACCCCCTGTGATTTCTCCTTTCCTACTAATGGTGTAAAGGCGGAAGCAACGCCCAATACTGAGATGATTCTTATCTCAGACGTGGATTTAGACCTCTTGAAAGAACTGCATGAAAATGGTGCTGTAAGAAACCTGAAAGACAGAAGAACGGACGTCTTTCAATTGAAGTATAAAGGAGAGTAAGTCCTCCTGTTTTAACAGATATTTTGTATTTGGGTAACAACCGTATGCCTATATTTGCATCAGTATGTTGTCAGTAAAAGAAATAAAAGAGCCGATTGCCGAAGAACTTATATTGTTTGAAGAGAAATTCAGACAGTCTATGCAATCTAATGTCGCTCTTCTGGATAAAATTACCCATTACATTGTAAAACGAAAAGGAAAACAAATGCGTCCGATGTTTGTTTTTCTGGTTTCCAGAATGTTGGGAGAGGTAAACGAAAGAAGTTATAACGCGGCCTCACTTATGGAACTGCTGCATACGGCAACACTTGTACACGATGATGTTGTAGACGATGCAAATGAGCGGAGAGGTTTTTTTAGTGTTAATGCACTTTGGAAAAATAAAATAGCAGTTTTAGTTGGAGACTATCTGCTTTCCAGAAGTCTTTTACTTAGCATTGATAATAAAGATTTTCGTTCTCTGGAGATTGTCGCTAAGGCTGTTAAAGCAATGAGCGAGGGAGAATTACTTCAAATCGAAAAGGCGCGAAAACTGGATATTACAGAAGAGGTATATTTTGAAGTGATCCGTCAGAAAACGGCTTCTTTGATAGCTGCTTGTTGCGAAGCGGCAGCGGTTTCTGTAGATCGGGAAGATATTGCAGAAAAAATGTACCGTTTTGGAGAATTGGTTGGGCTAGCTTTCCAGATTAAAGATGATATTTTTGATTATGGAACGGATGAGAAAATCGGAAAGCCGACAGGAAACGATATCCGGGAGCGAAAAATTACGCTTCCTTTGATATACGCACTGAATAAAGGGAGTGAAAAACAGAAACAGACACTAATTAATATTGTTAAACGTTATAACGAAGAGCCTGCAAAAGTGAAACAGGCAATTCGTATCGTTGTTGAATCAGGAGGCGTTAAATATGCGCATCAACGAATGATGGAGATAAAACAGCAGGCTCTTGAATTGATTGAAGATATTCCGGACTCACCGGCAAAAAGATCACTAATAGGTTTGGTTGAATACACAACAACACGGGAGAAATAAGAAGGATAAATATGAGAAGTTGGTATATGTTTTTGGTTGTAGCAGGGATGATGATGGCGTGTAAAAACACACCTGACCCAGTGAAGAAAAGAGAAGATAAAACCGGTCAGGAGCAACCAAAAGAACAATTAATAGAACAAACCCGTGAATGGTACAGAGAGTACTATCCCGGGAAAAAGCAGATAAAAATTATTGGTACAGTTGATGACGAGGGACGTCGTCACGGTGTATGGGAATTTTACAACGAGAGTGGTCAGAAAATCAGTGCAACGTATTACTTGCACGGAATCAAAGACGGGTATTCAATTGTGTATCACCCAAACGGGAACACCAGTTATGTCGGAGAATATAAAAACGATAAAAAAATAGGGGTGTGGAGAACTTATGATCCGGATGGAAACCTTATTTCGGAAAAGGAATTTAAGTGATGGCAAGAATACCATCAAATATTATTGATGATATTATACAAACCGCCCGTATTGAGGAAGTAATCGGGGAGTTTGTTCAGTTAAAACGTGCAGGTTCTAACCTGAAAGGATTGAGTCCTTTTACAGAAGAGAAAACCCCTTCTTTCATGGTTTCACCTGCGAAACAGATTTTTAAATGTTTTAGTACAGGAAAAGGAGGGAATGTTGTTTCTTTTCTAATGGAATTAGAGCATTTTAGTTATCCCGAAGCGTTAAAATGGCTGGCTAACAAGTATAACATTGAAATTCCTGAAGAAAGAGAACAAACACCCGAGGAAATAGCGCAGGCAAATGAGCGGGATAGTTTGTACATCATTAATGAGTTCGCCCAAAAACATTTCTCCTCAAATATGTTTGAAACAGATGAGGGAAAAGCGATTGGGAAATCGTATTTTATTGAACGGGGATTCCGTGAGGACATTATTAGAAAGTTTCAGTTGGGATATTGTCTTGATAACGGATCAGACCTGACAGAAACAGCCATAAAAAAAGGATATAAACAAGATTACCTTGTCAAAGTAGGACTTACGAAAGTAAAAGAGAACAGACGCTTTGATTTTTTCAGAGGAAGAGTAATGTTCCCGATTCACAGTATCTCCGGTCGTGTGCTTGGATTTGGAGGAAGAACACTAAAGGCAGACAAAGGAATTGCCAAGTATTTCAATTCTCCGGAAAGTCTGATCTATAACAAAAGCCGGATTCTGTATGGTCTTTATTTCGCCAAAGGTGCTATCATCAAACAGGATGAATGTTTATTGGTAGAAGGATATACTGATGTGATCAGCTTACACCAGAGCGGGGTAGAGAATGTAGTTGCTTCTTCAGGAACCTCTCTGACCAAAGAACAGATCAAATTAATCAAGCGGTACACCCAGACCATTACGATCTTGTATGATGGTGATGCTGCGGGTATAAAAGCATCCTTTCGGGGAATTGACCTGATCCTCGAAGAAGGGATGAATGTGAATGTGATTCTGTTCCCGGATGGAGATGATCCGGATTCGTATTCCCGAAAAGTATCAACGGAAGAGTTACAGACCTACATCCGGAATAATAAGCAGGATTTTATCTCTTTCAAGGCGGATGTGTTGATGAAAGATGGGGCGGACGATCCTATTAAACGGGCAGAGCTGATCAAAGCGATTGTTTCTTCCATTGCACTTATTCCCGATGCGATTACGCGGTCGGTCTACATCAAAGAGTGTGCGGGAATCTTTGATATGGAAGAAGCCACACTCGTGGCAGAATTGAATAAGATTCGGAAAGGTCAACTGGCAAAAGCAACCGGGCAACCCGTTTCTCAATTGTCAACGGAAAAAGTGACTCCGATACAGGAGAAAACAGCAGAGAAAGAACCGGATGCAAAACGACTTTTAAAAGATGCTGAACTGGAGCTTATCCGTGTTATGCTGAAAATGGGGATCTATGCGATTGAAGTACCGCACATCAATGAAGAGGGCGAAAAAGAAGTTATCGAAACCAGCGTAATTGAGTTGATTGTTCACGAACTGGATAAAGACGAACTGGAAATTGTAACGCCTCTTTACCGGAAGGTGTATGATAAAATGGCAGAAGGAGTAAAAGAAAATATCCTTTACGGTCCTAAAACATTTTTGAATAGTGATGATCTGGAAATTGTCCGGTTGGTAGCCGATATTGAGTCTTCGGAGTACTCACTTAGTAACAATTGGTTTCTGAAACACCAGATTGACACCAAGTCCGAAGAAGATAAACTGGAAAAAGCAGTGATGGGAGCTGTTTACCTGTTTAAATTGATGGTGATCGAATTACAACTGTCAGAAATCAGGAAACAGATAAAAGAACTGGATACAAGTGGTAATGCGGATGAAATTTTAGTACTTTTGAATGAGCAAATTCGCTGTGACCGGGCTAAAAGGTCATTGAGTATGGAGCTTGGACGTATTTGAGAGTATGGAAGAAAGTTTCTTATATACAAAGCTGTTTCGGTTGGGCGCTGTAGATGTGGCGCTGATTAACATCATTGTTATTGTACTTATTTTTCTCGTAGCTTTTATTGTTCGCAAATTTATTGAGCGTAACCTGAGATCGACGCTAAAGAGAGCTTCCCTGGAAATTGAAGGAAGAAACTTTACGGGGCATAAAATCATAAAACAACTCATCTACGTTATCACCATAATTATAGCGGTTAATTCGTTTAAAATTAATAACCCGCAGGTGACAGTTTCTGAATTTCTCACGCATCGAATTGTTGATGATATAGAAGGGTTTAATTTTGCTATTTACCACATCTTTCTGATTTTCGGACTGTTCTTCGGTGCTAAAATTCTTCTGAATGTTGTTAAGCTGTTTCTGGAAAGAAAAGCAAAGGAAAATCCGGAAATAGATTCGGGAACACAGTATGTCTATTTTCAGGTTGCCAAATACATCATTTACACATTTGTCATTCTTTTCAGTATTCAAAGTTTAGGCGTCAATCTGATAATCCTTGTCGGTTCTGCAACGGGGCTTTTACTGGGAGTTGGTCTGGGACTTCAGGACCTCTTCAGAGATATGGTTTCTGGGTTTATTCTACTTCTCGAAGGTTCAATAAAGGTGGGAGATATTATCGAAATTAATGAAGGGGCAAGTCAGCCGTTAGTCGCAAAAGTATTGAAGATAAATATGCGTACGACAAAGATAGAGACCCGTGAAGGAAATACTTATATTATTCCGAATGCAAAATTAACTCAGGAGTACGTAGAAAACTGGAATTTTGGCACACGGCTTACCCGATTCTCCATTCCGATAACTATTCAGTATGGTGCGGATACAGAACTTGTAAAACGTCTTTTGTGTCAGGCAGCTATGAGCCATCCGAAGGTAAAGAAAAATAGAAATGCATTTGTTCGCTTGCTCGAATTTGGTGATAACGGCCTAAAGATGGATTTGGTTTTTTGGGCGGATCAAAGCTGGCGAATAGAGATTTACAAGTCGGAAATTCGTTTCGAGATTGACCGGCTTTTTCGTGAACACGGAATACGTATTCCGCTTCCACAACGCGTGTTACACAAAAGTTCTGATTTTGAAAGTTCTGTAGATAATGAGAAGCAATAGAAATACAGGCCTTTTATTCCTTGGTGGATTGGTTGCAACGTACTTTTTTCTTCTTAGTACCTTAGCCTGGAGTGGTAAAGATATTGGACAAATTCAAAAAGAATCTGCGCTTGATATTTCAGCTACTATTGATAACGGTGGTCAATCAACAGATGAAATACTACAAGGGGCAGTATTGTTAAATACTCCACTGAGAACCTCTCAGTTTGAGACTGAACCGGATTGTGATAATACTCCGGTTTGTTCCGGATTAATCAGTTCTGTTACGTTTTTTATAAGTAACCGGCAATACTGTCGTACCGATTTAAACAATCAACCGGATCTTCAATTTACATCTACGGATATAGCCTTTCCGTTTCATTTCTTTTTTTAATCCCGACAACTTGTTTTGAAAGTTGTAGAGACTCTGATGAAAGAGTCTGATTTTTTGGGATTAAATAAATAGTTAAATGGATATAAAAGTAGCAGTGGTGTCAGCACTGATGATAGGAATCTGTGTGTTACCCTTTATCTTAATCGTTCGCGCTAAAAACAAAAGAAAGAAACGATTAGTAAATGCATTAAACATTGAGGCAAATAAAGTAAATTGTGTAATCACTGAGTATGAAATCTGGAGAGAGTCAGTGATAGGACTGGATACAAACCGAAATATTCTTTTTGTTAATGATGCCGGTAAAAACGTTCAGCATTTTGACCTGAAAGAATACCGTTCAGTGCATCAGGTGAAAACCAGTTACCGCGTACATGAACACGGAGAGTCACGACCGGTGATTGAACGAATTGAAATTATTCTTGATACAGCTACAGGGAGAAGAAAGTCTTCCGGTAAGATTTTAATTTACGATGCGGACGAAACTCCGCTTATAGAGCAGGAAATTGAAGTCGCTGAGAAATGGGAGAAGAAACTGCGCGAAATTGTAGAGGGCAACTAAAGAAAAGAAAACGGGCTGGTGACGTGTATTCGCGTAAATCAGCCTGTATTTTTATCTTTTTTGACAGAAAATGCGTACTTTCAGGAGTCGAATATGACTAATGTCAGAATTTGATTGATGTGAAACCCTAATTTTGTTGAACACGCATAAATGAAATAAGATGAAAAAGATTCTCGTTCCAACCGATTTTTCTGAATTCGCACTAAATGCCTGCAAGCTGGCAGCATCTATAGCTAAAAGAACTGAAGCAGAAGTATACTTCCTGCATGTGGCGACAATGCCTACCTACGAAAGTGGTATTTTACCTTTTCAGACTCAACAGGACATGGCAGAGGGAATACATATCCTTAAATTGATTAAGAAGCATTTTGCAGATTTATTTGCAATGGACTTTTTGAAGGGTGTGAAATGTATAGAAGCAGTAAGTTTTGATGGTGTGTATGAGTCGATTACAGATCAGGCGAAAAAACATGGAATAGATCTTATCGTTATGGGGACACATGGGACATCGGGCTTTGTGAGTGACTACTTTATCGGAAGTAATACAGATAAAGTGGTAAGAATGTCAGAAATTCCGGTTATAGCGATCAAAGATGAGGTAAAGAAAAATACGTTTGAGCATATCCTGTTCGCCGGAGATTTCTCAGAGAAGATTGATCGATCATTTGCTCCTATAAAAGAGTTTGCCGAGTTGTTTGATGCAAAACTTGAGTTGTTACATGTTGTAACAAAAGGGGAATTCTTTTATACAGGTCCATTGACAAAACGAATGAATGAGTTCGCTGAATCTCAGGGCTTGAAAAAATATGCGTGTCATGTCTTTAATGCTGAATCGGTTCAAACCGGAATCAATGAGTTTGCTTCAATGCATGATGTTGATCTGATTTGTACGGTTACTTCGGGAAGAAGAGGTTTGGCATTACTGTTTAACGGATCGGTAACTACGGATATTGTAAACAAAGTACACCGTCCGGTATTAACCGTAAAAGTAAAGTAACGTTTACGCTTTTCAATCCCGATTTTTTTCGGGTTGTCTCTAATAATTGAAAAAAATACCGCTACAAACTGTAGCGGTATTTTTTGTGTAAATTATGACTAGATGCTTTTTTTGGCCAGATAAAAGTCTACTTTTTCAAGAGAATCATCTGCTTTTCGAGCCTTCATTTCATCCAGTGTCTTAGGTGGTGGAACAATTACTTTATCGCCTTTTTTCCAATTCAGAGGAATAGCTACTTTATGCTTATCAGAGAACTGTAATGCCTCAAGAACCCGGATGATTTCGTCCATATTTCGTCCGACATTTAGTGGGTAGTACATGATCAGGCGGATCTTTTTGTCCGGGTCAATAAAGAAAACTGCCCGCACAGCTGCTGTTTCACTTTCATTCGGTTGAAGCATCCCATATAGTTTAGATACCTTCATGTCCAGATCGGCAATAATCGGAAAGTCAAAGTAAACTCCCGTTTTCTCGTCAACGTTATTTACCCAGGCAAGATGCGAATGGATACTGTCGATACTCAGACCGATCAATTCAGTGTTGAGTGCATCAAATTCTTCTTTACGGAGTGCAAAACCACTCATTTCAGTTGTACATACCGGAGTGAAATCTGCAGGGTGCGAAAACAGAACCGTCCACTTATCTTTTGCGAACTCTGAAAACCGAATTTTTCCTTTTGTAGTTACCGCTTCAAAATCGGGAGCTACATCACCGATTCGGGGCATGCTATACATTTGTTTGTTATCTGTATCTTCCATATTTGTTTGATTATTAGTGATTATCATTTTATACAAAGATACCCCGGAGGGTTCTCCTGTACAGTGACATTTGTCACGATTTATGTTTAACTTTACGAGACACGAAAACAAACTGTATGTACAAAACAAAACGTACGCCGGCACAGGAAGCAACACAGGCAATAGAGAGAATATATATTACGATGCGCCACCTTTTTAACAGGGGGTTTTATAAACCAATGGGAGTTTCGGGGACAACTCTCAGAGAAGGGTTGTTGCAACTGAAACCGGAGATCTATGGTTCGATAGCAGAAGAAAAGGTGGAATTGAATGGTCTTGTTTATGTTTTAGACCGATTACCGGAAGGCATTGAAGAATGTAGTGTTATTAATCTCACTTCAAGTGAAGGTTACGCGAATTCAAACTTTGTTCCTATTATTCCTTCGAAAAGGAGAAGGAATTGCTACCGGATTGATAGCGAACAGATGAATATTGAAATAACACGGGGACGATCGGATATTTATGATATTCTGACACATCTTACCTTTCTTTTTATTGAGTCGGCTAAAATTGCCAGTGGAGCCTTGCAGGAGTCAGGGAGCGTATCAAGAGACTGGTTGAAACTTGAACAGGCAGCTTTGTCGGAAAATCTTTCACAAAAAGAACTGGAGATCGCCTTTGTTTACGCAGCAGCAATTATTGGAAGAACATTTGACGAAGTGAGAGATATCCACCAGAAATTGGCAACCAGTGAACAACCCAATCGCTTTCTAAAAACGATTTACTGGTTGGGTAGGAAAGCGATTGCAGAGGAAGTCAAGGATGAAAAACGAACAATCACATTCAGTCCGGTACTCAGAGAAAGGATAGGGCATCATATTCACGGAGAGATTTGGGCAAACAATCTTAAAAAAGCGTTATACGAGAAAAAACTGGGAGGTAAACCGTTGCATATTATTTCAGCGAACTTACATAGTGTAATGAATAGTCTGTATGCAAAACAGGCACTCGGAAAGAAAGTAGAGGGAATGCCTGCTTATGATGTTTATTCATTGCTCAGCCAGCCGGAGAATGAGAGTTTGCGAACAAAAATTGAAGCATATGCCCGGAAAAACGGAATGATTTTCTGTAATGACCAGTCGGGGACGAACATTGACGTACAGCTTTTTGATTTGTCTGCTATAAATCTGGAAAACTCTTTTCTGAATGAAGAAGAAACAATTTGTTGTAAGCAGGATGGCATTTTGCTTGTAATGGATTATGCTTTTGGTGAACAGGCCTTTGAAACAATGGATGAATTATTGAAACCCTATAAAGTTCCGGGACAAGCCGACCTGAAAATGAATATAGCTTCAGTTTCTGTTATGGGGAAAGCAGGGATATTAACCGGAGACAAAGGAGATATTATGATTCCCGATGCACATATTTTCGAAGGAACAGCTGACAATTACCCCTTTACAAATGAATTGACAGTTGATGACTTTGCTGATTCGGGAATTCCGGTTGTTCAGGGAACCATGATAACGGTACTGGGAACTTCGCTTCAAAACAAAGAAATGCTGACCTATTTTAAGAAGTCCTCCTGGAGAGTAGTTGGGTTGGAAATGGAAGGAGCCCACTATCAAAAAGCTATTCAGGCCGCCTCTCGGATACGTAAAAACATTGATGATAACGTGAAAGTGAGGTATGCGTATTACGCTTCGGATAATCCTTTGGAAACAGGTAGTACACTGGCATCAGGAGGATTAGGATTGACGGGAGTGAAACCAACCTATCTGATCACCCGGAAAATATTGGCGCAGATACTTGTAGACTAGAAACTTCAGTGTCTGAGGTGTCGGAGAGGCTAAAAGTTTAGCTTCTCATTTGCTCTTTTTTGATTATGAGGACTTAATTGCTTATTTTTGTATGGCATTTTAAAAATGAAAATTTAGCTCAATGAGTAATACACAAGAAAAAGTGGCCTATAAGGTTAAGGACATCAGTCTGGCAGACTGGGGAAGAAAAGAAATTAAACTGGCAGAGGCAGAGATGCCGGGTCTGATGGCGTTGCGTGAGGAATATGGAGCATCGAAGCCATTGAAGGGAGCAAGAATTGCAGGGTGTCTTCACATGACTATCCAGACAGCAGTTTTAATTGAAACATTGGTGGAACTGGGTGCAGATGTTACCTGGTCATCTTGTAATATCTTCTCTACACAGGATCATGCAGCAGCAGCAATTGCAGCAGCAGGAATCCCGGTTTTTGCCTGGAAAGGAATGAATGAAGAGGAGTTTGATTGGTGTATAGAGCAAACACTTTTTGCATTCGAAGGAGGGCAACCATTAAACATGATTCTTGATGATGGTGGTGACCTTACAAATATGGTATTTGACCGTTATCCTGAATTAACAAAAGATATCAAAGGACTTTCTGAAGAAACAACAACAGGAGTTCACCGTCTTTACGACCGTAAGAAAAACGGTACGTTGGTAATGCCGGCAATTAACGTTAATGACTCTGTAACGAAATCGAAATTCGATAACAAGTATGGGTGTAAAGAATCACTTGTAGATTCTATTCGTCGTGCTACAGATGTTATGATGGCAGGTAAAGTAGCTGTAGTATGCGGTTATGGTGATGTAGGTAAAGGGTCTGCTGCTTCTTTGCGTGGTGCAGGAGCACGTGTGATCGTTACTGAAATTGACCCTATCTGTGCTCTACAGGCTGCAATGGATGGATTTGAAGTGAAAAAACTGGATTCAGTGGTGGATAATGTGGATATCGTGGTTACCACTACAGGAAATAAAGACATCGTTGTGGATCGTCACTTTAAGAAAATGAAAGATAAAACAATCGTATGTAATATTGGACATTTTGATAACGAGATTGACGTAGCGTGGTTGAATAAAAATTCAGCAAGTAAAACAGAAATCAAACCACAGGTTGACTTATACGAACTGGACGGAAAAGAAATCATTCTTTTGGCTGAAGGACGTCTGGTAAACCTTGGTTGTGCAACAGGACATCCATCTTTCGTAATGTCTAACTCATTTACGAACCAGACATTAGCCCAGCTTGAATTGTGGAATAACAGTGACAAGTATGAAAATGATGTGTATATGTTGCCAAAACATCTTGATGAGAAGGTAGCAAAGTTACACCTTGCAAAAATTGGAGTGGAACTTGAAATGCTTACTGAAGATCAGGCAAATTATATCGGAGTAACCGTAGAAGGGCCTTATAAGCCTGAGCATTACCGATATTAATAGTTGTTTAGAATAGATGAGATAAAATGCCGGGAATTTTTCCGGCATTTTTATTTTCGAAAATTTAATTTTTGAAGTAATGCGGTAGACATAGAGCCTATATTAGGTCCATACCCTGTAACCAGTATACCTTTTTCTCCTTTATTAGAAGCAATGGCGTACACAGTTGCTTCATCTGCAGGGTCTGTCATCCCTTCATAATGATAAACTTCTATAATCTCGAAATCATCTACATCGTATTTATCATTACCACACATGATACAGTTTTCTTCTAAATTAAAATCAACAACAAACCCCTTTTTACGATATTCGTTAATTGCCTCTGTTATGGTTCCGTATTGATGTGTTCGTTTCATAGCTTCTGACTTTAATTGTTGTAATACTCCTCTTCTATAAAAGTAAGAATTAATTCACTCCATTCCAAGTGAACCGAATTAAGTAATGTTAAAACAGAGAACTACAAAAAAAGGCTTCCGTTTCCGAAAGCCTTTCAAAATTTAAACAGAATCTGATTATCTGATTACTATTTTTTGATTCGCAACTGCTTTTCCTGAGTTTACTACTACAAAGTAAACACCTGATTGTAGAGTTGTAGATACTTTATTTGCACCGGTACTCAAATTTCCTTTTTGAACTACCTGTCCAAGGTGATTAACGATTTCGAAAGAAGCTTCTTTCTCCGTTTGCAATGTGAATACACCAGCAGAAGGATTTGGGTACATCTCAAACTCAAATGCAGTTAGTCCTTTATCTGTTGACAAGCTGCTTCCACATCCAAATTCCGCATAATTTACTAATCCAAGGCTTGAGTTATCTGTTTCGTGAGTAATAACACCTTCTACATCTGCTTCAGTTAGCTCTTCAGCACCTTCAATCCAACAATTGTTCATAGCTTCAATAGGAAATGCCGTATTGTTATACAATGCGTACGTTTCTCCTCCGTTACCATTATTCGAGAAAATATTTCCTCCCGGATTTGGATAGTTCTCATCAGTACTTCCAAGGTTAACGCGAGCT
>NZ_CFIGVI010000056.1:5633-17247 GCF_984588085.1 Wandonia sp. | reverse complement strand
ACTGTTGTTTGTCTTTCAGAAACTGTTCAACCGCTATCTATTCAAAATGATCTCAGTTATGAATACATCATTCGACTCCGTAAGTACCCGAACTAGATAATTTCCATTCGATAAGTAAGAACCATCAACCGTATTCAGCTCCAAGTCGATGGGAAGTTGGATTTCTCGTCCCAATAAATCCATCACTTGAATATTTGCAATACCTCCATCGAAATCAATTTTGAAGATTCCAGTTGTAGGATTTGGATACACGCTGATATTCACCAGGGACAATTCGTCAACTCCAACAACCGATAGAACACAATCTGATGTATCTGAACAACCGTTTTCTGTAATAATTACAGCGAAATCACTTCCGTACGTTGGAGTAAAAGTCTGATTTGTTTCATTTACCAAAGCTTGATCTGTATTACAGTCAATCCACTGGTACGTTTGACCGGCATTCGCGGCAACAATCGTACTGTTATCTGTTCCAATCGAAGTTGAAACATCAATTGAACCAATCACAATATCTTGCGTTTGCGTCGATGTATTTCCGCAAGCATCAGTGTATGTCCAGGTAACTGTTGTCGTTCCAACCGAAGCCACAGGAAAAACAACATCCGCCACTCCAGTTACCGATCCTGAGCAATTGTCTGTTGCTGTTGGCGCTGATAACGTTACTCCACATAGCGAGTTTTCATCTGCCAAATCAATACTATCAGCCACTGGCGCTGTAAGGTCAATTACCGTAATTGTTTGCTCAACGTTCATTGAATTTCCAACTGCATCGGTAACGCTATACGTTCTTGTAATTGTTTCAGGACAAGATAATCCATCAGTAACATCAGACACCCATGCCACAACAGTTGGTCCTGCACAGTTATCCGCTTCATCTGTTACGCTTGAAGGATCGATTGCGGGAATATCATTGCTACATTGAACAGAAATACTGTCGGGATTACTTGCTGTTGGTGGAGTGACATCGGTCAAAATAACATTTTGTGTTTGAGTCGATGTGTTACCATGACCATCTTCAAATGTCCATGTGACCACGGTTGTGCCTTGCGTTGTAATTGGGAATGCAACATTCGATGTTACCGTTACAACGCTTGCGCACTCGTCTGTTCCCGTTGGAGCAGAAGGTGAAGCATCACATTCCGCGATGATGTCCATCAATGAAATTGAATCCGAAACGGGAGCCGTAATATCATCCACAATAATATTCTGTACCCGCGTAGAAGTATTTCCATGTCCGTCATCATACGTCCAAGTCACAAGCGTCGTTCCTTCTGTGATTGGAAAAACAGCATCATTAGTTATAGTAACCGTTGAAGAACAATTGTCTGTTGCAGTCGGACCCGTTAGTGACGAAACTTCACATTCAGCCGTTACATCTGGTAAAGTTGCGACATCCGGAGTTGGAGCGATTACATCATCTATACCTCCATCTGTAATGAACCAACCATCAGCAGAAATCATGTTTGTTCTTGCATCTTCACCAGCACAATACATACTGTTTCCTCCGCCAAATGTTACTCCTGCTTGCAAAGCTTGAGCATTCCAACTAATTAATAATGCATCGTAATTCGATGTTGAAAGCGTTACAGAATGAAACATATCAGTCGCATCGTTAATAGTTGACATATCCCAATTTTCAAATCCAGCATTTACGTTTGTTTCACGAAATGAGAGAGCCGTAGAAGTTACACCCGACAAATCTGGAGTGTCCGTAGCAGCCACAATTAAGTTTGAACAGCCAAAGAAAGATTGTGTAAAATCTGTCCATTCGATTGTTCCCCATGCATCGACTGAAAGGATTTTTTGACGATCTCCGCTATTATTAAAATAAATTCTTGGAAAATCGCCCTTAATACGAATGGTATAAGTTCCAGCTGCTCCGAAATCATGTGTTAGGTCTCCATTAATGTTAAACTCATCAAAGGTTCCATCATTATCCCAGTCAACATCATAATTGTAACCTGTTCCTGTAGTAGGAATTGTAATTTCCGTAGTTCCCGATGTTCCTATGTTGCTTGTGTTCCATGTTGAAATGAATTCTTCTCCAGTACAATCTTGACCGCCGTCTACAATGACCCAACCATAAGTTGAGACAATAGAAGCACGTTCTTCGTCGGCTTGGCAATATTCACTGGTGTTTGCTCCAAATTCAACGCCGTTAAGAAGTGTTTGAGCGCTCCAAGCAATCAAGGTACTGTCGTAATTAGCCACGGAAAGTGAATTGCAATATCCAAACATATTAGACATGCTGGAAACTTGACTTATGTCCCAATTTCCGAAATTCTGATTCAACTGATTGCAAGTATAAAAAGTGTTGAACATGTTCGATACGTTTCCAGTATTCCAATTCGATAATGATTGATTGAAGATATCAGCACCATCAAACATGCTTTGCATATTTGTTACGTTAGCCACATTCCAAGAATTGAACGGTTGGTTAAGAGAAGTACACCCTCTGAAAATGTGCGACATATCAGAGACAGTACTAACATCCCAAGAATCAATATTCGTGTTGAATTGATGACAAATTCGAAACATACTTGACATGCTTAAGACGCCGCTTAAATCAGGAATGTCAGTTGCAGTTACCGTTAGATTTTCACATCCAAAAAATGCCAACTCCATTGAGGACCAACTAATAGTTCCCCATTGAGATACCTCTGTGATCTTCATTTCATCACCTCCATTGTTGAAGTAAATCCGCGGAAAATCACCCTTAATACGTATCTCATAAGTTCCAGCTGTTCCGAAATCATGCGTTACATTTCCAGTTATACCAAACTCATCAAAAACACCGTCATTATTCCAATCAACATCATAGTTATAGCCACCACCAGTTGTTGGAATAGTAATTTCAGTAGATGTTGAAGTCCCTGGATTATCTGTCTTCCAAGTTGTGATAAAGTGGCTCTGTGCTTCTAATAATAAATCATCCTGATAATGTGCCTCGAAGTAAAAATCCGCCTGATCATACGGCGGAATTACTGGAGAAAATACTGGATCTCCAAGCGTATGAAAACGTACACTTCCTACAGCATACGGATTTCCACTTGCGCAGGTATAATTTGTTTCACCCGTGAGAAACTTCGACATGAATGAATAGGTGTTCCCTGAAACTACGGGAATAGGCGTTGAAAAGGTAATCAGCACGTCACTTGAGTTATCAAACGATGTCAAACTGTAAACTACCGAATCCAGTGGACTCGATGGGTCTACTCCATCGTAAAGGGTTAGCATGTGGTCTCCATCTGTTCCAACAACCACTGGACGAAGCATTATAGATTCGATGTTTCCTGAACATGTTGCAACAAAGCTTTGTCCTATTTCCTTTGTTGATGTGATCAGACCAACACTGTTGTTGGTGTTGACTAATTGAGTCACATTGTTGGCTGGTCCGCATTGTGAGAACGCAGTAATTGGATTAATCGAGAGGAGTAGGATTCCCACGAAAATTATTCTTTTCATAATTGAGAGTGTTTAGCTGTTAATTTTTTGCTGAGTTTTTCAACCCCAACAAATCTTGTATTTCAGAAAGCGATGCTTCCATTTTGTCAATACCTTGTTCCAAGGTTTCAATGCGCTTAAGTAACTCCTGCGTAGCTGAAACATTCAACATCGAAAGGGCTTCGTAATCTACCGTATGAAAATCTGATACTTCTTTACCGTATACGAACACTTGTCCGTTAGCTTGAGTTGTAGCAATTTTGAATCGATTATCTGCCACTTCAACAACCTCGACCATTTCCTCAGAACTGGCAAAAATCAATTTTACCTTGTCGCCTTCTACTAAATCCGTCGTTAGGTTGATCCAACCATCCTTTAATTCTGAAAGTTGATAAATAGTCGGAACATATCTCGTTAAATCTGTACTTACCGCTTGCGGGTAAACTTCTTTTACTTGCTGGGCAATAACTTTTTTTATGGTTTGATTTCCTTCCGCAATGGTGTCTCTGAATTGGTAGTCTGTAATTTCTATTTGCGCCAGGGTTGCCAAGTCATTTTGTGAGTTTGATAGACCTTTGATGTTCTTAATACGTACATCCGAAAAAGCATTGAATTGCGTTGCTGCTATTCGATCTGACGCATAGATAGAATATGTTGCTGAACTAGATGTTAATCCTGTTGTTCCATCATTGATTAAATAACCGTGAGCACCAAGATTGTACGTTATAGCTCCATTGATCTCTAATTTCGCCTTATTGGGTGTACTTGTACCAACGCCAATATTCCCATTTTTTAGTATCACCATAGCATCACTCTTATTTGAGATATTCGATCCATTTCCAACAGTGAAAATTCTATCAGAGGCATTAAATGATGTTGCAGAAGCAGGAGTATAAACCGTGTTGTATCTACCAACCACCATCTCACAATAAGAGTACGCTCTCACATCTTCCCCTATTGCGGTGGAGGATAGCCCTAAAGCTTCTGAATTATATCCCATTGCGGTTGAATGCGATCCTGTAGCTACTGAGGAATTTCCTGATGCAAATGAGTAATCTCCAAGCGACATTGTATTTGATCCCATTGATGTTGAATAACTTCCAACTGCCGATGAATATGATCCCATTGCTGTTGCGTAAGGTCCGGCATCGGTACGAAAACCCATCGCAGTTGAATAACTCCCATAGGCAAATGTATTCGTTCCAAATCCCACAGAATTATACCCTACATCAGATTCATTCCAGTTTGCACCCGATACTATACCCGCTCTAAACGCTCCTTTACTTTTATCAAACATCACTCGGGAATTATCAGCCGTACCTGCAAGATTATCCAAACTCGTACATCCAAACACAAAGTCATCTGTTGCAAAATCGGTAGTGTTTTGAACGATGCCATTGATACTTTTAAATTCTGTTGTAAAACCAAAGTTTGCAATATCCATAGAATCCAATTGAGTGTCAGAATCGGGAGGGAGTGTCACGGTGTTACCTCCAGAAATGGTAATATCCGAACCTGCAATGGATAAGGTTTGTGCGATTCCAATTCCATCATTCCCTGCTGGACCTTGTGGACCTATTGCGCCAGGTGCTCCGTCGACACCATTTATTCCATCATTCCCTGCCGGCCCTTGAGGACCAGTTGCTCCAACTGCTCCATCAACACCATCTATTCCATCGTTCCCTGCCGGACCTTGTGGACCCGTTGTGCCGGGTGCTCCGTCTATTCCGTCGGCTCCATCATTTCCTGCTGGGCCTTGTGGCCCCTGACCATTTCCAGAAGTTTTCGCGTATAAGGCATAAGGAACACTCATCAGTTGGCTTGTTCCCATAACTGAATAATTTGTTCCTCCTGTGATATCAACAGCGGTTTCGATGAAATAAGAACCTGTTGACCAGTCAATTGTAGAAAAGTCGTCAACTGAGGTTCCCGAACCTATTTCCAGATTCACGAGTCCGTATCCGTTTGTAGTTGACGCGAAGGTTTCAGTGTAAACGGCTGTTCCTCCTATTGATCCTTGTTGAATCGATAATTGAATGCCAACCGCTTGGTTCGTTAAAATGGTATTTCCTGCATCGCGAACGACTGCTTGATAATTGAACCCTTCTGGTGCCTGACCGAAAGAGCTTAGTGCTATTGTTGCTGCTGCAACTAATGATAGGAGTATTCTTTTCATAATAATTGTTTGTAACTATATTTAAAATCTTGGGGCTTTCGCGTCAGCTTATTTTTGCTTAATCAGTTTAAATACCTTTAGGTTTTGAGTTTGACTTTGCAATACCAATGAGTAGCTCCCCGGAGCCAAATGACTTACTTGAATGGCTGTTCGCTCGGCTGTGAGTTTATCTTCCAAGACCAATCTTCCTGTTGCATCGTAAAGAGCGTAGGTAACATTCTCAAATGTGCTTGCTTGAATGTTTAATACTTCAGATGTTGGATTGGGGAAAACAAGCACCTCGTAGCTTAGTGCATGATTTTCCACTCCTAAAAAGTTCCAGTTTGTTTGATGGAAACCTTGGGTCAAGTCGTTGGTTCCACTAGTTCCCGTATTAATCACCACTTCTCCAATTGTATAATCGATGCTCACAGTTCCATTCGAATATGAATTTCCTTGCGTTGATACGACTTCTTGAGCGTTGGATGTGAACGCAAAGGAGAAAGTGAATAATGTGATAATAACTGCCTTCATAAATAGGATCTTTAATGAAGTACGAAGTTGAGGGCAATTAACGCATGGAACTAATTTTGTTCGGGTGGTTTTTCCTACCCTAGACGGTAAAAATTATAATTATCAACACATTACCCCTCCATAAAAGTAGATACCTTCGTAAGAAGTTCTTCCCTCGAATTGACCTCAAACTTTTGGTAAATGTTCCGAATGTGATACTTTACGGTGTTCGATGATATGAACAATGCTTCTCCAATTTTCACATTGGAAATAGTGACGTCGAGTGATTTTAGAATATCCAATTCTCGCTGTGTCAATGGCTCAATCGAAAGGTCATTGTGTTTTAAGAATTGGAGGTACGACCTTTGCTTTTCCTGCCCTTTGTTCGCTTCCACAATTTCCAATGCCGCCGTTACATCGTGCACTTGAAACGGTTTCGTTAAATAAGCTGAAGGTCTTAATTTTGCTGCCTCGACAAGTGTTTTGGAATCTTTATTCGCCGTTAAAAAGATGAACGATTTTTGTCGCTTATTCATCTCTTTCGCGATGTCAATTCCCGTTAAAGCTTTGGATAAAAAGATATCAATAATGGCAGTATCAAAATTCCAGTCGGTGAGCTCTAAAAACTCTTCTCCGCTGAAGTAATCACCTACAACTTCGTGACCAAGAGATTTAACGACCTTAATCAAGTGCTCTACGGCAAAGAGTTCGTCTTCAATAATTACAATTCTAGACATGGAATTTAAATTCATACAACCCGATTGTCTTATTGACTTGAAATTCAACTCCTCCAACGCGACGAATCAGCTTTTTAATTAATACAATACCTGTTCCAACATTGTCTGTTTCATGTTGCTTATAATTGTCTGAATACCTGAATACACAGCTATCTTCTGAGACGAGCACATCAAGCTTTATTATTTTTATTTTCAAATTATTATGCTCAATTGTATTCGACAATAATTCATTCAAGATCAGTCCCAAATACACAATTCGCTCATTTTCTATCTCGATCGGTTCAATGTTTTTTTGAATATTGAATTGTTCCGAAGACAAGTTCTGGTACAGGTTCAATACTTCATTAAAAAAGAGATCAACTCTAACTTTTTCAAAATGCACATTTTCATGCAAGTGTCTGTGCAAAGCGCCAATGGTCTCAATTTTTGTTGAAATACGCTTTAACGCTTTCTCACCATTATCAATCACGTCTTCACTACTATATTCCAGCAAGGAAATAATCATTTGAAGATTGTTCTTAATTCTATGGTTACTCTCTACCATTAGAATCTCGTATTTCTCGTTGGCATATTCGAGATCGGCATTGATCCTATCGACTTTCTTTTTGCGTTTTACCGCCCTCAAAATCAAAACAAAAGTGCCTGCGAGAAGTAGCAACATCACAATCAAGAGAATGTTTAACTGCCTATTGTGTGAAGCTTCAATTTCTAATTGTTCTGACTTTAAGGTCGATTCGAAATTAGATTCTGTTAACTCTTTTTGAATTTCCCCCGTCTCGTAAAGCACTTTAAACGACGCCAACTTTCGTGTGTACAATAACCTAGTAAATTCTCTGCCGCTTTTCGTACTGCGCAATTCCCATTTATAATAGCCGATTGAATCTCCTCTTTGCAAACAACCAGTTCCTATAGTTCCGTATAACTCCTCTTCTTCAGAATACCATTTTTTCCCTTCAGACCAGACCAATAATCTTTCGGACTTTTCATCAAATGACTTCATGTCCCCTAATGCTAAGTCGGCTCTCATTAGACTCATCATGGGGCGCATGTAATTGATCGAATCACCAAGCTGCTCAAATAACTCGGCGGATCGTGTTAATTGCGGAATTGATTCTGGTAGCCTTTTACGATGATATAAAAACAGACCCAGCTCATTTCTTAAACTTGCTTCTTCCTTTTTTAATTTGTGTTTAAGACTCATCAATAGCGCTTCATCTAAAAACATGTAGATAGAGTCATTCACGTTGAGTGCGGCTGGAAAGTGCCCTTTAATCCGATTGCCTTCAGCGTATAATGCTGCCATTCTACCTAGCCTTCGCACATATAACTCTGGATAGTGAATATGTTCCTTTTGAGCATAGAGAATCGCTAATCCCTCATCGTAATTCCGAGACCTCCGCATCAGCTCAGCCAATGTGATTTCAGCATTCAGTTGTCGCTCTACATCCTTTTCTTTCTTCGCAATTTCGAGGGCCAGTTCAATTTCACTGATACTCTCAGCCAAGAGGTATACTTGATTGTATTCATCCGCAAGATTCATGTGATACTGATAGGAAGTATCACGTGCTCCTTGACCGAATGCTCCGATGGAGTAGAAAATAAATATTAGGCTTGATAAAGTAAGCTTCATTCTTTTGTTTTAATACAAAATGGAACTTCATGAACGAATAGAAGTCTACTTTATATAAAGTGTGTAATATGCAAATTAAACGAATATATCCCAAGTACACTCAATAACATTGGGTCATTCATCCAACTCTTAAATAACATCGTTTTTTGTTTGAACCGGAAATTGTACAACGGGGTTACACATCCTAAAACAAATTGGCTGAAGAAGTCTATAATATGAACTGGGCTTTGAATACAGCGGAAGTGAGTAAGCCGTTCTTAGAATAACGTCTCACCAACACCTCGGCTGAAATAAGGAGCTACAACAAGGCTTGTAAACCATGCAAACTTAAATAGGGCTCTAGCACTGTCCAGACCGCTTTGACGAAAGTAAAAACACATCAAAACCGCTCAAAAAGAAATATTTAAACAGCTTTTTATTTTTCCCTCCACATAACTCAAGAAATCACACCCAAAGTGATACTAGAATAACTGATCAATGTAACAAAGCAAAAGCCTTCTCAGAACTGAGAAGGCTTTTGCAAAACGCTATTTCAGGAGATGACTCTCTTACTACTTACAACTAGTTTTTAACAACTCTGGAAGTATGAAGTAGGGCGTCATTTTGTTTAACGACTACTAAATAAAAACCTGAAGGTAAGTAGCTGGTATCAAGTGTTCCGGATTGATTTCCGGTTGTTGTCAAAAGAACACGACCGTTGATGTCTACAAGTGAAATGGCTACATCACTCGTCTGAAGTTCAACTGGTATTGACAGTGAAATAGACTCCTCAAAGGGGTTTGGATAGACTTTTATAGCAAGTGATGGTTCTTCTGTCTCTGCAAATGCTTCATCTTCTTCAACCGAAGCTTCCTTCTTCATGAGAACCAGTAGCTGACATGAAAATAATTGCGAACCGGTTAAATACTGAGTATATCCCAACAACGGTCTGAACCCATTACCCGTCTGAGCCACTGCATACATATTAGCACCACTTCCACCATTTCCATTAATTTTTAAGACTTTATTATTTGCCAGGCAAATCATCTGAGTATTACCATAAAAATCGATATCCGTAACTGATGAGGCAAAATGTGCGCTTCCTTCTAGTTGTGTTGCATAAGTACCACTTGTTGTTACAAAACCGTGTAGAACTTCTGTTGCATTAAACATATTACCACCTGTTCCCCCACTATTAAATACCTTCATGACTTTCCCATTTCCAAAGGTTATGAATAATCTGTTTCCGCCAGGGTTATGCGTGATTTTATTAATCGCTGACCAATAATTACTGTGACCAACATAATAGTTGTAAGAAGGTATACCGCTAAATCCGGATACATTTTCACTTACTGCAAACATATTACCCCCACTTCCACCAGTACCATTAATCTTTAAAATCTTACCGTTATAAAAACCTAAAAACAGATACGTTCCATTACTATACATTTCAGATACAGGCCCCATAAATTTTGAGTGCCCACTGTAAAAATTATAAGAAGGAATGCTACTATAACCACTTGTTGTTTCAGTAATTGCAAACATATTGGCTCCGGTTCCTCCTGTATTATTAATCTTCAACAATTTGCCATCTAGTGTACTTACAAACATGAACGAACCAACTGAAAAGACTTTATTAACAGGAGATAAAAAATAAGAGTGTCCGGAATAGTAATTATAACCCGGAAGGCTGGAAAATGAAGTTGGCGTTTCAGTAATCGCAAACATATTAGCTCCACTTCCACCGGATCCATTAATCTTTAGCATACCTTTATTAATACAGGAAATGAATAACTTATCATCCTTGATAAATAAATCGGTAATGCCGCTTAAAAACTTGTGATGCCCACTGTAATAGTTATAAGGGCTTATGTTTGCAAAACCATTTGTAGACTCTGTTACTGCAAACATATTAGCACCGCTCCCCCCTGTTCCATTGATCTTTAAAATCTTTCCATCATTGAACGAAATAATTGTTTTTCCATCACTGGTATAGACTATATCTGTTATTGGCGTGTTAAAATCGTTGTAGCCAATTAAGTTAGAATATCCCG
This sequence comes from Wandonia sp., assembly GCF_984588085.1. Lineage (NCBI taxonomy): Bacteria > Pseudomonadati > Bacteroidota > Flavobacteriia > Flavobacteriales > Crocinitomicaceae > Wandonia > Wandonia sp. The sequence goes on along the minus strand of NZ_CFIGVI010000056.1, from coordinate 6,735 downwards.
GAAGATTCGCCGGCGGATTAAATGATAATCCCCAAACATTATCTCCTGAAGACCCCAAACTAGAGAACTTATAGATCATTCCTGCATTTTTCTGAACAAAAAAGTACTCTCCCGGTACAAATTGATAAATTTCATTCACATCCTGACATCGAGAAAATGAATGATCGTAGTCACTTCCTGAACACACTGAATACAGGCCGTCATCAGGACGAGTTACGACTATTGTATTCGTTTGTTCCGTTACAAGTGTCTCAACATAAAATCCTAAAATATACCTACGAATAATTATTTTGGCATAATAATAACCGGATAATGGCTCAACATTATCAAATGTGTAGTATATGTTTGGACATATTATAAGTCCGGAGCAATTAATCTCCTGATCACCGGAATTATACGTCTTTGAATCAATTTGATTACCATTTCGATAAAAATTGATTTCATACGAAAAACTTTGGGCACTTGAAACATTTGATTCGTATGTCCTAATTGAGTTAAAGAAAAAATTTATAGGCTGAATGGACGAACAAGTTTCGAAATTAATGTTGTCTTGTGAGCCATTCACAGAAATAGTAGACAGAGTTTTAGTCTGCGCATTCGAAGTAATCGAAAAGAGTAACACAATGCATAAACATGCGATTTGTTTAAATTTAATCATAATTAGAATTTTTAGTTATAGGTTTTGAATTATTTGCTGTTATCAAGATGTTATACAACACCTTTTTTCTTTTTACATATTCACCGAGGGAGTTATTCATTTCTCTCAATGATTCTGCACACATTCAGTAGATATAAAATTTCATTATTATCAGAAGAAGTAGTACTCAGAATCGTTTACAAACCGATACGAAAACACGTACAGCAAGCGTAAAATTCTTAGAGGCAAAAATCCAGAAAAGTAGTATATCCGTTATTAATATGCGAGTTGATAGGGTTAATTTTTTGTTTAGTATATCGTTTAATTAATGTGAAAGCAATGTAGCAAAAAAATTGAATAAAAAATATTTTCTCACATTTTTATATTTCAATACTCATTAAAAAACAAGCTGTTAAGAATTAGCGTAAAGCTGTTCATACACTAAAACTTTTAGGAAGAGCCTTC
>NZ_CFIGVI010000056.1:0-5533 GCF_984588085.1 Wandonia sp. | reverse complement strand
TTTTAAAAGCAACCCCATATTACAAATGACATCAGAATAAAAAAATTCGATTTACAACTGGTTTATCCTCATTTTTTTTGATTTTTACGCAAAACTTGTCATTTAATTCAAATCCACTATTGTTTAACTGAGCATGAAAAGATTCTTCCCTACTGCTTTTTACAGGTACTTAACACTAAACTTCTGTCTTATCATTTTTGCAGTAAACACAACAGGGCAAACATCTGTTATTGACAGCCTGGAAAGAGAGTTAAAAAGAAGCTCAATAGAAGACACTAGTCTGGTGAATACATTAAATAGTCTTGCTTTTTCCTATTACACTATAGATATAGACAAAACGATTGAATTAGTAAAAAAATCTCATAAGATCGCTAATACGTTAAAGTATACAAGTGGGAAAGCCCGAGCAATTTTTATAAGAGGTATTGCCTTTACAGTTCAATCAGATTATAACAAAGCAATAGTAAACTTTGACTCTGCCCGTAACCTCTATGCGTCAATAGCTGACAGCTCAGGACTTTCAGCCACATATAATGCTTTAGGAATAGTTAATTACTATAAAGGAGATCTGGAGTCATCTATTCAATGGTATAAAAAATCAATTGATATTGAAAAGAAAATAGGAAATGAAGATGTGAAATCCCAATATCTTAACATTGGTAGTTCGTATGGAGAGCTTGGAGTATATGATGAGGCTATAAAGTATTATAAAAAGGCTTTACATATTAATATTTCGAATAAAGATTCAGCCGGAATATCAAGTTGTTACAATAATATTGGGACACTTTATGATGATCAGGGGAATTTCCCATTAGCTCTACAGTACTATACTAAATCACTCGGTATTGATGAAAAACTTCGTGACTCAGTTGAACTCATAAAGGACTTCAATAACATTGGTATTGTCTATAAAAAAAGATTAAATTATGAAAAGGCATTAGAATATTACGAGAAATCCCTGACAATTAGTCAGAATATTGACGATAAAAAAGCGATCAATCAAACGATCATGAATATAGGGATCATTCACATCAATCAACAAAAATTTGAAAAAGCAATTCCCTTATTGAAAGAAGCATTGGCTTCTTCAAAAAAAATAGAAGATAACAGGCTTGTATCTTCTTGCTTAAATAATTTAGGTGACACTTACTACGCATTAAAAAAATATGACCTCGCTTTATTTTATTATAATCAAGCCAAAGATGTTAGTGAAGAATTAGGATTTCAGTTAAGCTTATGTAACTCACTACTTGGAATTGCTACCGTATACAATCAACAAGGAAAACTAGTGGAATCCTTGAAATACGCTTTAGAGAGTAAAAAAATATCGATAAACTTAGACTTATTAACCTATCAACGTGACGTAAATAAATTACTCGCTGAAATATATGAGAAAAAGAATAATTTCAGAGACGCATTAGTTCATCATGAACAATATAAACTTTTAAGTGATAGTATTTTCAACAAGGAGAAAATTGAAAAGATTGCACAAATTGAATACGATTTTAAATTTCAGAAGGAGTTGGAAGTTTTCAATACAAAGGAACGAAAATTGACAAAAAAAGTAGAGCTTACGAACAAAGATTTGGAGAAATCAGAATCGCGTTTTCTCATTGGCGTTGTTATTTTCTTAATTATCTTATTAATTGCTGCAATTCTGATTTTTCAACTGCGCTTACGACACATTAAATCACAAAACGAAAACAGTTTGCTCGAACAAAAACTACTTCGTTCTCAAATGACCCCTCATTTCATATTTAACTCACTGTCTGTTCTTCAAGGTATGATTTTGAATAAGGAAGATCAGAAAGCCAGTCTTTATTTATCCAAATTCTCAAAACTCCTTCGGGTTACACTGGAAAGTTCCCGAGAAAAAATGACTCCCCTATCGCAGGAAATTATTGCACTTGAAAACTATGTAGCTATTCAGAATATCGAATCAAATCAATCTTTTACCTTTACAATTCGTGTCGCTGATACTATACACACAGGAAATATACTCATTCCCCCCATGTTGATACAGCCCTTTGTAGAAAATGCGATAGAACATGCTTTCACGCCTGATCATCGGGACAAGAATATTGAAGTTGTGTTTTCATTTCCTGATAACCAACTTGTTTGTACAATTACAGATAATGGTATCGGAGTTCAGGAAAAGATAAACCGTTCGGGAAACTCAAAAAAATCACTAGCGACTTCTATTTCAAAAGAACGGATTCAACTGTTGGCAAGAGAATTGAAGACAGAAGGTTCTATTCAGATTATAGATAGAAAAAGTAATAATGAGACCGGAACACTGGTAACATTAGTTATTCCTTACAAATTTAGTGAACAATGAAAGCACTAGTAGTTGAAGATAAAGCATACATAAGAAAAGGGTTGATCAACTTATTGGAATCAATTGATAGTGACATTAACGTTATTGGTGAATGTGAATCCGTTGCTGAAGCGTTGGTCGTTTCCAGAACCTGCAAACCGGAGTTGATTTTTTTAGACATTAATCTTACTGACGGAACGGCATTTGACTTTCTCGATCAATTTGAACGAATTGATTTCAAAATCATCTTTATTACGGCATTTGAAGAATACGCTTTAAAAGCACTGAAAATTGGCGCTGTTGATTATTTGTTAAAACCCGTCGATGTTGATGAACTTAAAGCTGCTTTGCAAAAAGTAGAAGTAACACCTATCGAAAAACATAGAGAGAAGCTGAGTACCGTCAAAAAACTGATGGGTAACGAAAATGAGACAATCGTGCTCTCCCTACAGGACAGTTACCAGGTAATTGACTTAAACGAACTCTTGTATTGTGAATCAGATAAAGGTTACACCACCTTCTATTGTACGGAGGAAAAGAAATTTGTTGTTTCAAAAACACTAAAAGAATTTGAAGAAATACTCCTGAACAACAATTTTTTACGACCTCATCAATCCTATATGGTGAATTTAAAATTCATCGATAAATATGATAAATCCGGGGAAATTGTACTCAGAAACCAAAAAAAAATACCTGTTTCAACCCGAAAAAAAGAATCTTTCTTATCCTCCTTTCTTTCTGCAAACCGTTTTAAAAACAGCTAACTTAAAAACGAATATTTTTTCGTTTCAAACGGATATACTTTCATCATAAGCAGAAATTAAATCCCTGTTTCAGGAACAGCTTCCCTACTCTATTTTTACATGTATTAACGCGATTTATCGTGTACAACAACAGTAAAAATTAACTAAAATGATGAAAGCTAAAAACGTATTTACATTCCTTATCTCCGGAGCATTAGTATTGTCTTGTGGTCAGAATAGCGGGAATGAACCTGCAAATGCAGATGGATTTGAAAAGATAGAAAACCAAATCAAAAGTGAATTTGGAAACGATGCCTACTTTACCGAAATAAGCATTACGTACAACGAATCCATTGGAAATATTGTTGGTGTAACTGCCACAACAGAACCTGAATCTATGCAAATGGGACAATGGAATTTGACTAGCGGAGACTGGCAACAAAATTCGGATATCACTATCGAAATTCCGGAAGGAACCAAAGCTGCCGATTTTATGTTTCAATTAGGTACTAGTATTAGCCTGCGTCAACTTGGAGAACTCGTCGAAAAATCGAAAGAAAGCCTGAAAGAAGAAAAGCAAATAGACAATGCCCGGTTACACATGGCCTTCATTAAATATCCGGATACGGGAGAAGCATCCAGAGCGGAGTATGTAGTAATGCTTCAACCGGAAACCGGTGGAACTACATTCACTTATTCGTACAAACTAGATGGCGAATTAATTGGAATGGACTATTAGTTTAAGAGCTGAAACAAGCAGAAAAGAGTCTTATTACAAATACTTACTACTACTTAACCCCTAAATAATTATGAGAACAACGTTTGTAAACACATTATTTCTCTTTCTGATTAGTCTTTCATCCTGGGCCCAACCATCTTTTGAATGGGTTAATGCAGTTGGTGGAACGGGATTGGATATTGGGTTTTCTTCAACTGTGGACCCAAATGGGGACATTCTTATTACTGGTTCATTCGCCAATACGGTTGACTTCGACCCGGGACCGGGAGTAATCAATCATACATCGAACGGAAACGTTGATATTTTCGTCCAAAAACTGGATAATGCGGGTAATCTTCTTTGGGTAAAAACACTTGGTGGAACAGGTCTTGATCGCGGTTATGATATTACTACGGACTTCAATGGAAATATATACGTTGTTGGAGGCTTCTTTAATACCGTTGATTTTGATCCTGGTCCTAGTGTTTCAAACCTAACATCAATAGGTAGTAATGATGCTTTTGTGTTAAAACTCGATCCGTCAGGTAATTTTCTTTGGGTAAAATCATTCGGTAGTGATAACAATCAGGATTGGGCCTATTCATGTGCTACCGATGGAAGCAATATCTATGTAACCGGCGCTTTTCGCGGGATAGTTGATTTTGATCCCGGGGTGGGAACAGCTATATATAACACGCCATCAGCTGCTGATGCCTACACCTTAAAACTAGATGAAAACGGAGATTTTGTTTGGGTTAGTGTAGTAAGCGGTGATTCCGGACAATCAAGTATAGGTCGGGAAATTTCAATAGACAATAACGGTAACATACTTATTGTTGGGGACTTCTCTTATGGAACTTCAGATTTTAATCCGGGAGTAGGTACAACCAACCTTTCTTCGAATGGTAATTGGGATACATTTATTCAAAAACTAGATGAAAACGGAAATTTTATCTGGGCTAAATCATTCGGCGGAACGTTAGCCGATTATGTGAGGGGCATTACAACTGACCCTATTGGAAATATTTTTTTGACAGGTGGCTTTAGTAGTACGGTTGATTTTGATCCAGGCTCAGGGGTATTTAATGTAACTTCTCAGGGCGAAAGAGATGCTTTTGTACAAAAGTTGAATTCAAATGGTGATTTTCTTTGGGTAAAAACATTTGGAGGAGTCTCTACCGACCAGGGAATATCTATTGTGACTGATGAAAATGGAAATAGCATTACATCAGGTTATTTTTCTGATACGATTGACTTTGATCCGGGAACGGGAACGACAATTCTCCCCTCAAAGGGAGATTCCGATATCTACTTTCAGAAACTTGATGAGAATGGGGATTTCGTATGGGCTCAATCCGTTGGAGGTACAGGAACAGATAGTCCTTATTCAAGTTCAAAAGGACTGTCCGGAGAAATATATATAACCGGGTACTACTGGAATACAGTTGATTTCAACCCTGAAACGGGAATAGAAAATCACACCTCTAATGGGAATGGTGATATTTTTGTTCTTAAACTTCAGGAATGTGTACCAACCACCTCGTCACAATCACATACAGCTTGTAGTTCTTATACCTGGAATGGCATAACCTATAATTCAACCGGAGTTTACACCTTCGTCACAACAAACGCAGCAGGATGTGATTCTACAGCGACATTGAACCTAAGCATTGAAGACGTCACAGCACCTGTTGTGGATATTGCAACATTATCAAATATCACATCAGAATGCTCTGTAACAAGTTTAACTGTTCC
>NZ_CFIGVI010000055.1:0-18673 GCF_984588085.1 Wandonia sp. | reverse complement strand
ACTCCTGTTTCCAGGATGAAAACCTGGCGTCCTAACCACTAGACGAATGGGCCAATATGTCAATCCCTCTTGAATTTTGGGAGTGCAAATATAAATGAGTTTTTTTTAATTCGCAAAGCAGAAATCAAAAAAAAATAAACTTTTTTTAATCTTTATCCATTTCAAACCTGAATCCCAAACGTTTACCTGTTTTTAATTTCAGGTCAGAAATCAGGTTTTGCATATCATACACGGTCACTTCACTCACCAAATCATAAGGAGGTGTATAGATATCAAACTCCAGAGCATGGCAGAAAGTCCGCTGGATAATCTGCCGTAATTCATCCTGACCCAAAACACCATTCACAAAATCCCGGAACAGATAACCGATCTCTCCCTTTCCTTCCATCAGGTAATGTTTCTCCTTATTTATCAATAATCTCCCTATAAGGTACCCCTGGTCATTTTGCCTGCTGTAATGAAAAGAATCATACAGGAAATTGTATATATTGATGATTCCACAAAACCCCAGATCTTTATCCTCTTCCAAATAAGAGGTTTTCCAGATCGGGTGGTTATCATCAAACCGGAAGACATTGGTGTGCATGTGGAAAATGAGCACATCACTTCCCACTGCCACCTGAATTTCGTATTCGCTTGAATTCATTACCGAAAGCCGTACCCTATCATCATTGATCTGCGCACGAAGAATACCGATTTCTTCCTCTATCAGCATCTTTAGCATATCAAACTGCTCATGGGTTGTCTTAAAAACATCCTGCTTCAAAGCAGACTTTGTTTTCAGCAAATGCACCAATCGCTCATGTGGGTTTCCTTCTTTCATCTTTCCGGTTTAATAAGCTTTCGCAAAAATCACACGTCCTGCCGAAGGTTTACCGGTAACCATACACTTCCCTTCTTCTTTCGGCATTTCTAATGGGATACAACGAATTGTTGCCTGTGTATCAGCCTTAACTTTTTCTTCAGTCTCTTCCGTTCCATCCCAATGAGCAAGGATAAAACCTCCCTCTTGCTCAATCACTTGTTTAAATTCATCATACGTATCTACTTTCCGTATATTTTCTTCTCTGAATGTAGCTGCCCTTTCAAAAAGTGAAGTCTGGATCTCCGCTAACAGATTTTCAATATAATCTTCGATTCCATCCCAGCTTACAGAACTTTTCTCTTTTGTATCCCGACGGGCTACTTCCGCTTTCCCGTCCGCCAAATCTCTGGGTCCGATAGCCACGCGAACCGGCACTCCTTTTGCTTCGTATTCTGCAAATTTCCATCCCGGACGTTTCTGATCATCATCATCAAACTTTACCGAAATACCTTTAACACGCAGTTTTCCGTTCAATTCAGCTACTTTCAACGAGATAGCATCCAGTTCTTCCTGCGACTTATAGATCGGAACAATAGCCACCTGAATCGGAGCAAGAGCCGGAGGCAAAACAAGCCCTTCATCATCTGAATGTGTCATTATTAAAGCCCCCATCAGACGCGTGGAGACCCCCCACGAAGTTGCCCAGACAAAGTCCTGCTTGCCTTCTTTATCTGTAAATTTAACATCAAATGCTTTTGCAAAATTCTGACCAAGAAAATGTGATGTCCCTGCCTGCAATGCCTTACCATCCTGCATCATTGCCTCAATACAGTAGGTTTCATCAGCTCCGGCAAATCGCTCACTTGGTGACTTCAGACCTTTCACTACCGGCATTGCCATGTAATTTTCAGCGAAATCTGCATATACCTCTAGCATTTGTTCCGCTTCTGCAATCGCTTCCTGACGGGTAGCATGTGCCGTATGCCCTTCCTGCCACAAAAATTCAGCGGTACGCAAAAACAAACGGGTTCTCATTTCCCAACGCACAACATTCGCCCATTGATTAATAAGAATAGGCAAATCCCGGTAGGACTGAATCCAATTTTTATACGAGTTCCAGATAATTGTTTCTGAAGTAGGACGAACGATTAGCTCTTCTTCAAGTTTTGCATCAGGATCGACAATAACTCCCGACCCGTCTTCCGCATTTTTAAGACGGTAATGCGTTACCACAGCACATTCTTTTGCAAAGCCATCCACATGGCTTGCCTCTTTGCTCAGGTAAGATTTCGGAATGAACAAGGGGAAATATGCATTCGAGTGACCTGTTTCTTTAAACTTAGCGTCAAGAATATCACGCATCATTTCCCAAATTGCATATCCATATGGTTTAATAACCATACATCCTCTAACGTCCGAATGCTCGGCTAAATCAGCGCGGTAAACCAGTTCGTTGTACCACTTTGAGTAATCTTCCGATCTTTTTGCAAATTTTTGCGCCATTTTTGGTATAATTTTTGTATCTTTATTCTGCGAACAAAGGTAAAAATTCTGTGCGTAAAAGCAGTTTTTACATAAAAATATGTAAATTATGAAAAAGGTCAGTAGTTTATTCGCTCTTCTCTCTATCGGTTTGGTTTTGGTTTCCTGCCGACAGTCCTCTTTTATTGCTGAGGACGATGTTTACTCGTCAGGTTCTTCCTATACCTATACCAGTGACAATTCAGACGCTTCTTACGCCAATTATGTTTATTCGAAAGAGAGTAATTCAGGCACAAAAGCAGCTTATTACAATCCTGAGGATACCGTGTATAATGATAATAACACCTACCAGTCAGGTACTGTAATCAACAATTATTATTACGGAAATGATTATCGCTATTATGACAGACCCTATAGTTATTCTTCATGGGGTTCTCCTTATTATTCTTACCGCCCTTACCGGGTATGGTGGGGTTGGGGATACGATCCTTTCTGGGGAGGCAGCTCCTGGTATTTCGGTTGGAACTACAGTCCTTATTCAAACTGGGGTTGGGGATATGGTCATCACCCATACGGTTACGGTTACAACCCTTATGCATGGAATTACGGATACGGATATAACCCTTATGGATACGGATATGGTGGATACGGTGGCTACTACGGCGGTGTAACGAATATCTACGGAAACGTATATATCAATAACGGTGGAGCAGGTATGACTCCTTACACGTTAAATGCAGGTGGATATTACCAAAAAGGAAACAGTTATGTCGGTAAACGTCCTGTTATGGCAGGAACTTCAGCTCCTTATACAGGTGCGAATAAAGTAAAGTCTGCCATCAACCCTTCTACAGGGAAACCTATGCAGGTAGATAAGGCGGTGAACAGAAAACCTGAAACATCGACTTTAGTTTCTAAAACTCCCGGAAAAGTGAGTAGCCATTCTGTCAATTCAAACTTTGCTGCTCCTGCGCGAACAGAACGTCTTACTTCCAGTTCGAAACCATGGACTCCTCAGACTGAACGTATTTCAACACCTTCAAAAGGAACAAATACTGATGTAAGAAGAGTAAATGGTACGCTAGACAGAAATGTCGCTAAACCTGCGACAAATTCTCCGAGAGTTCCTGCCAATTCTTACGCACGTCCTAATACGACATCGCAACCGGCTACAAACAGTGGTTCGGATTACAGAAGAAACGATAATCAAATCAACCGCACACCATCCAGTCGTCCGGTTGAGAATCAGTGGAACAGAAATAACACCTCCTCTCCGGCTCCGGGAAGAACTACTTCTCCGACCAACAGTCGCCCGGCATCCTCTCCTTCGAATAGACGCCCTCAATCGACTGCACCGTCAAGACAGTATAAGTCTCCATCATCGAGCCCATCCAGAGGTGGGTCGTATTCTCCTTCATCACGACCTTCAAAAGGTTCGTACTCTGCACCTTCTTCCAGTCCGTCAAGAGGATCTTACAGTTCTCCTTCACGAAGTAATTCAAACGGATCATCATCAGGAAGCGGTTCCAGCCGTCCTTCAAGAAGTGGATTTAGCAGACCTTAAAAAGAAATTTGATGCAAATTAAAAACATAATTTCGGCGATAGCGCTTACAGCTATCGCCACTTTCTCACATGCACAAAACGAAGTAGATGCCCTTCGTTATAGTCAAACATTTTTCGGCGGAACAGCCCGTTATACCGGGATGGGAGGATCTTTTGGTTCTTTAGGAGCTGACCTTTCAGTGGCCGCATCTAACCCCGCAGGACTCGGGCGTTTTTCCCAAAATCAATTCTCGTTTACCCTAAACAATTACAGCGTAAGTTCAAATACAGAGTTTGCAGGAAAAACCAGTAATTCTTTTGTCAACCGGCTTAAGGTCGACAACATTGGAATTCTTTTTGCATCTAATCGCGAGTCAAAAGCAAGAGGCTGGCGTTATCTGCAATTCGCTTTTACCTATAACCGACTGGCAGACTTCAGTTCGAACCGTTATTATGAAGGAGAAATATTCAACTCCCTTCTTGATGTTTTTGCTGCTCAGGCCTATGGTGTTGACCCCAGTTTATTATATGAATACACGCCTTTTACTTCTGCACTTGCCTGGGATACGTATGCTATTGACGAAGTATATGACACTTCAGGGACGGTTGCCTACCAACCCCGTTTAACAAACGGCAATATGTATCACAAACGATCCATACAAACCCGTGGAGGAATCGGAGAATACAGCCTTGCCTTTTCCGGAAACTATCTGAACAAACTCTATATCGGAGGGTCGATAAATTTCCAGAACACGCGTTATGTTGAAGAGTATTCACATACGGAAGAATTAACAGAACCCGCAGGTGTTTCTCTTCGTTCTTTTACCTACACCTGGCAACAAACAACAAAAGGAACAGGAGTAAATGCCAAATTAGGGGTTATATACGCACCTATTGAAGATCTGCGAATTGGTATTGCCTTTCACACTCCCACCATCATGAACTTCAAAGACAGCTATCGTACGGGGATGAATGCAACTCATGATACAGTATATTATGAAATCCCCAGTAATTTTGAGCCACAAGGTGAATTCTCCTATCGTTTTGCCAGTCCGCTTCGCGCCGTATTCTCGGGTGGATATGTCGTTATGAAACGTCTTGCCATTAACGTAGAAGCTGAACTGGCTACTTATAATAAAGGAAATTTCAGAAACTCTGGCGATCCTATGATGGCTGTTTCGTGGGAAACAGAAAATCAGGCAATCCGCAATTTATACCGGACAACGGTCAACCTGAGAACCGGATTGGAATTTGCTTTCACTCCTTCGTTTCTGGCACGTGCAGGATTTGCCTACTATCCCTCTCCTTATGATAAAAGTGTCAACAATACCGGAGGAGCTCACTATTTCTATAGTGCAGGAATTGGTTACCGTTGGAAAAAGATCTTTATAGACGCAGGATATCGTCTGCACAATACAAAAATTGATTATTACGCCTTTAACGCTTCGGACCCAACCAATCTGGCGTTAATTACAGAAAATAAACATCAGATTACTATAACACTCGGGTTACGCTTTTAGTCGTTCCCGGATAACTTCTGACATGGGTATATGTTTCAAATGGGACTGTACCCATGCCGGAAGATCAAAATACTCCAGAACAACTCTTTCCTGCGGATTATTTAACAACACCTCCATATCCTGCTCCATTCTTTCGAAAATTTCGGTTTTCGCAGCGTGAGACGGAGCTTTCACTAATTTCTTCAACTGTTTAATCAGGTAATTTTCTATTGTATAATCCCGTTCCGTTTTATTGATATACCGATTGGTTGATTTAATAATATACGATAGAAACTCATAGTTTTCCAATTCATAATGAATCATCAGATTCAACAGACGGGCAAACGCATACAGATCCTGACGCAGTAACTGCTCATTGTCATTTAAGACCTCATTTAATTCGTGCAAAGCCTTTTTGAACTCTCCCAGACCAAAATACGAATACGCTTTCAAGAAAGAGAATGTGATAATCTGTTCTTTATTCAGTTTATCGCCATACAACTCCATTTGCTTATCCAATTGTGGGATCAGACCTACTGACTTGTTAAAATCCCCTATAAGATTATACAGTGTTATCTCAAAGCTGTAACTCACAGCAAAAATTTTCACCATGACCCCCATATTACCGAAGCCCTTCTTACCTTCCAGTGCACGGATTTCCCCGATCAACTTTGTAGCGTTTTCATAGTCCGAGCTATCGATGTAGCAACGTAGTAAATGAGATAGTGTCAAAAGGTATCTTTTCGCAAGATCCTCACGGATTTTTGTATTATTATCCAGTATTGTCTTTACTTTATTGAAAAAGACATAACTGTCTGCATAATCTCTGTTGGTTGCACTACACAATCCCTTTATGTAATAACAAATCGTTGTTGCGCGCGTAGATATCGCCGTATTTTTTCCTTTTATGAGGTGATAATTGGCAATATCGTCCACTACTTTTTTCTCGGTCTCGTTCCGCGTAAATCCACCCCGACGAAACACGTAGTTGATCTTCGAATAAAGAATCTGATACTCTGCCAAATTCCGGAGTTTCGCTATTACCTCTTCTTCTTCCCGAATGAGCTTATCAATATCAAGATCAAACTCTCCGGACTCGTAGGCTTCTTCCAACAATGTCTTTTCCCACGAAATCAATTCGAACCAATAGTAAAATTTCTCGTGTTCTATTGCTATTTTTTTGGCTTTCCTGACAAACTTCTCGCATTCTTTGTACAATGCTTTTTTGAACAGAATTTCAATATTCTTTAATTCCTGTTTAAGAATACTACTCACCGATTGCTCACTGTAAAACGAACGCAAACTTTTCAGAATCAGTTTGTATAAGTGATTCTTTTCAGAAGGAAGATGTTGGATAAAACGCTCTTTCCTAAAATACTTCTTGACTTCTTCTTCGTCATAAACATCCTGCTTCTCAATGTAATCAAAGAGTTTAAGATAGTTTTTATCACCACTTTGCAGCGATGATGACAACTTGAAGAATCGCTTTTCTGATTTCGTCAGCGACTTAATCAGCTTAAATAATTCATTAGATGGTTTCATGGTGATTTGGATCTTTCAATCCATTAAAATAAGAAGAATCGGGCAGATTCATGGAATAACCTACTAAATATTAGCAGGTAACTATTGGAATCCTATAATACAATAAAAAAACGGAAGCCATACGCTCCCGTTTTTAACAAACAACAACAAACTAAAAACCTCAAGTCCTATTGTTAAGGAAGTTATCTGAGGAAGATCATTTTACCTTTTTCCGGAGTTACTTCCGGGTTGGTAACATTATTCTTTTTCATCAATTTTGTTAGTTTTATTCCTTCCTGCTGAGAGATTTCGATATAATTCATGGTTCCGTCCGAAATTTTTCGTTGTTCTTTTGCCATGGATTTCCCTTTTTTGGGTTGCAGATATACAATATCTCCTTCTTCAAGAACGTCTTTATGTTTATCAAAATCGTTGTAATTGTACAACTGTGACAAAGTCAGTTCAAATTCACGTGCAATCCGGTAGAAAGTATCCCCTTTTCCTGCAATAACGTATTTTGTCTTGTTACGCTTAAAAATCTGGTGTGTTTTTGCTGTTTTTACAGCTACTGATGATTCTTTTCCGGTTGTTTTTGTTGGTTTCAGGACAATTTCACGGGAAGGCTTTACTTCAATTTCCTCTATTCGTTCTACCCCATATCCCTCTTTATCGAACTTCTGCAATTCATTCTTTTCTATCAGGTCAATCAGTAAATCTGCGTATTTCGGATTGGTTGCATACCCTGCTTTTTTCAAGCCTTTAGCCCATCCCTTATAATCGGTTTGCTTTAATTCAAAAAGAGAGGCATACCGCGAACGGGAAGTCAAAAACAAACTGTGATCCCGGTAGGATTCAGAAGCATCTTTATAACTTCTGAAACATTCGTCCTTTTTATCATCGTCTTTGAAGAATTTTGCCCCTTTCCAATCGTGACACTTGATACCGAAATGATTATTCGCCTCACGTGCCAAATCACTGTTTCCGTATCCACTCTCTAAAATCCCCTGTGCCAGTGTTATACTCGCCGGAATTTTATATTCAACCATATTACGGATAGCAACATCCTTCCACATCTCTATGTACTGTTCTCTCGAAATCCGCGACGGTGCATCAGCAAACGCAGAAAACCCTGTCAGTACTATCAGTGATATCAGTATTATGTTTTTAACCATTGTCCTGTTGTTTGTATCTCCTATTACGGGAGTTATTCACAATAGTTACAAAAATTGTTGAAAACTTTTTCGGAAGTGTTTATAACCTCATCAATTCCCCTGAAGTCCACCGGTATGAATGAACAGCACTTTCTCTCCCGGCTGTATCGCCCCTTCTTCAATGTGTTGCAGAAGTCTGAAAAAGGCTTTGGCTGTGTATATTTTATCTAATGGCAGGTCAAATTCGTTCATCACAAAGTCCATGAACCCGGTAAGACGATCATCCAGCTTGCCGTATCCTCCCCATTCGGTATCATCATAAACAGTACAGTTTTTCATCAGTTCGTCTGTCAACTCATCATCAAAAAAAGCATAATGCAAATGTTTTCTGATTTCGCCCGGCATAAAGTCTCCTTTCAGCGCAGAAACAACATACAAATGGTTATCTTCCGGTAAAGCCGATAAAAGCCCGGCAGCCGTTGTGCCTGTACCTGCTGCGACGTATGTCCGGGAAAATGATATTTCCTGCATTTCTTTCCAGATTTCCTGACAACCGATCATTCCAAAATAATTAGCTCCTCCTTCCGGAATAATAAATGTATTCTCATACGTTTCATGCAATTGCTCCCAATACATTTTATCATTCCGCAACCGGTATTCTTCCCGTGTAACAAAAACAAGTTGCATTCCAAAACCGGCACAACTTCTGAGTGTCGGGTTACTGGACTCATTCAGTTCCTCTCCCCGCACAATTCCCACAGAACCGATTCCTGCCATTGCCGCTGCTTTTGCCGTTGCTATAAGATGATTGGAATACGCTCCGCCAAACGTCAGAATGCGCTCATTTTTTCGTCGTTCTGCTTCCTGAATATTGTATTTCAGCTTTCGCCATTTATTACCTGATACAACCGGATCTATCAGATCATCCCGTTTCACTATTACTTCCACACCTTTCAGGATTCTTTTCGGATCAGCAAGTACCTGAATCAAAGATTTTGATGTATCCAACATAAATTTGCTTTATTTTTGCAGTATGAGTGATGATATGTCCGGTTTTTCCAAACGCAAGCAACTTGACGATGAAGATTATTACCTCAGTGAGGAGGGCTTTATTGTTTTCAAAGCAGCTTACCATTTAAAAAGAGGGTATTGTTGTAAAAGCGGTTGCCGGCATTGTCCCTACGGTTACAATAAGAAGACAGGACAAATAGAGGAAAAAAAGTCATCTTAACGTATTCCTTTATCCGGATACTTTCCTTTGTAATCCTTGTAAAACTCCTGGATTTCTGCAATATCTTTTTCCACATCTCCGGTAGGAATAAACTTCCGGGCTATTCCTCCGATCTTTCGTTCGTAATCTATGTAACCTAAAAAAATAGGAACATCAGCTTTCAGTGCCAGATAGTAAAATCCTTTTTTCCAGTTCGGACTGTAAGACCTCGTACCTTCCGGAGTAAACATAACACACAGTTTCTCCTGCTCTTTAAATTTTTTGGCAATTTGTCCGGTAATATTGGTAGCCCCTCCTTTTCGGTTCACAGGGATTCCTCCCAACGCTTTCAGGAACCAACCCATCGGGAAAAAGAACAACTCTTTTTTGATCAGAATTTTCACATCAATCCCGTATGCCCACATCGCCAAACGCCCTACCACAAAATCCCAGTTACTGGTGTGAGGAGCCGAAACCAAAACCGAACGATGTACTTCTTCGGGAATATCGTAGTTCAAATTCCAACCAAATAATTTCAAGATAAATGCAGAAATTCGCTTCATCCTTTTTTTAGAACAAAGTTAATCGAAATCGCCAATAATGCTAAATTTACAGTGTAATGAAGAATCGTTGGATATATGGAACCGGGATCACAGCTGCATTTGTACTGTTAGCTTCAGTTGTCTTTATTTTATTTACTGTAAAAACAGAATCTCCTACACTGACCCGGTCGCTTGTTCGCGAAAATTCAGAATATGTTGCTGAATTCCATCCCACTTATTTTCTTCGTCATGCGATTCTTTCGCCCGTACTGGACACGACCCTTACAGAGGAAGAGCGGCTCATTTTTAAGATGGATGAGAAGATGCTACAGGAAACCTCATCAGGGATCAACTTTCTGTCTCCGTTTTACTTCTCCTACCGGAAAGAAAAAAATGAACCGCTGTATCTATTCTATTTTTCGCTTACTTCTGTCACCGATTTTGTTGCGTTTAGCAAAAGACAGGAGAAAGTATTGTCCGACTTTGTTTTTCACAACAATGCGTATTCGGGAGCTGTTGCCTACTCTCCCACCTTGCCTAAACAGGAAATTGCATCTTTGCTGAAAAAAGAATTTTCTCCCTCCGGAAGCGGGGAAGAATCGTTCTTTAACCGGAAAGAAAAACAGCAGGAAAATCCCGCTCCGTTCCTTTTGTATTCCAAAGAAAAGCAAGCTACACAACTGGACTATCATGTAGCCGAAAACAGAATTACCTTTTCCGGAAGCCTGTCTTCTCCTTATGACTTCACGCCGATCTCAACGGTTCTGAAAGAAGATCCCCGGGCTTTTTATCTTGCCGCAGCAACCAATCAGGCAAGTAAAGATTTGCTTATGCCTTATATCCGGGACTATGTGTCTGTAGATTTTTTGGAATCTGTACGTGGGGTTGAGATGAATTATTACGGGGTACTGATCAACCCCAAGACCAAAAAACCGGAACCTGTTTTTTCGCTTCACCTGCATTATCTGGGGTATACCGGCAAAAAATTACTCCCCGGGCAAATACAGTACAGCAGCGATTCTTCCAGTATAGATCTGGCAGGAAAAATTCAACTTTCTGTTCAGGATTCAGGATCTGTTTTCTCTCTTTACAACGCTCCCTATACACATATACCCTCCGGAAAACCGGTGATTTTTGCTGTTTCAGGAATTCCACAAACGGTATTGAGAATTGATGAACCTTTTAAATCGGTGGCTTTGGGACTTTATCCCGAATTACGCGCACTGGATCGTTTCACAGCCGCTTTTGAGCAACTGGATTGCCAGCTTACGTTACAAAACGGAGTTCTTTCCATTCATCAGGAAGCTACTTTCAAGCCGGGAATTAATCCATTCTTTGAGTTGTTTTATCTGATCCGAAAAACTATTCGCTAGTCAGCTTATTCTTCTTTTTCGATTATAACCCGAAGACGGGCTCTGTGAAACTTGGGGTAATGGTACCCTTTTTCAAATTTCAGTGTTTTCACTTTTTCCTTTACCATCATATGGGTAGGAATAGAAACAATGGTGGATTCGTTTCGGATGACCTGTACAGAGGTTACATCTCCGTCTATGTTAACGGCTATCTCCACGACTATCACTCCCTCCTGATTTCCTTTCAGTAAGTAGTTAAACGGAGTCAACATTTTTCGTCCATCGTCTTTAATTTCCCCGGTCATTTGCGCCTTACCTGTAACAGCAGCTAATACCATGACCATCAACACTACATATCGCATACTTTCACTTGTTTATTCCTGATTCTACGTAATCAGAACGAAATCGTTACGGGAAAAGTGTGTATGATCAGGCTATTTTACTCCAGTTGGGCTTGCCTTTGAGTTGTTGGTTCAGTTTTTTCCGGATCCCTGCATGTTGAGCTTCTGCCAGTTGTGGATCTTTTTCGACCAATTCAAAAGCAGTTGTACGCGCGATGGTTAGAATCTGTCCGTCTTTTGCCAGATCGGCAATTTGCAGATCAAGGATTCCGCTCTGCTGGGTTCCCATGATGTCTCCGGGACCGCGCAGCTCCAGATCCACTTCGGCAATGCGGAAACCGTCATTGGTTGCACACATGGTCGAAAGGCGGGTTTTGGCTTCGTTACTCAGTTTATTTCCCGACATGAGAATACAGTACGACTGCTCTGCACCTCTTCCGACGCGTCCCCGAAGCTGGTGCAACTGGGAAAGTCCGAAACGTTCGCTCGACTCAATAATCATAACGGATGCATTGGGAACATTCACGCCTACCTCAATAACTGTGGTCGCTACCATGATTTGTGTTTCCCCGCTGACAAATCGCGCCATTTCCCAATCCTTATCTTCTGCTTTCATCTGTCCATGTACTACACTGACTTTATAGTCAGGCAACGGAAATCGACGGGTAATGGCTTCATATCCCTGCATCAGGTTCTGGTAATCCAGTGTTTCAGATTCCGAAATTAACGGATAAACGATGTACACCTGTCTTCCTTTTCGGATTTCATCTTCGATAAACCCAAATACTTTCAAGCGCTGACTTTCGAAGTAATGTACCGTTGAAACGGGTTTTCTTCCCGGTGGCAATTCGTCAATTACCGAAACATCCAGATCACCGTAAAAAGACATGGCGAGTGTTCTCGGAATGGGAGTTGCTGTCATCACCAGAATATGCGGAGGAAGAGTGTTCTTTTTCCAGAATTTTGCCCGTTGGGCGACACCAAAACGGTGTTGTTCGTCAATTACGGCATAGCCCAGGTTTTTAAATTTCACTTTTGGTTCAAGGAGTGCATGTGTCCCTACCAATATGTGAATTTCTCCGCTTTCCAACCCTGCGTGGAGTTCTTTCCTTGCTGCGGCTTTGGTTGATCCGGTCAGCAGTTCTATCCGAACGGGCATGTCCTTTACCATTTCTTTCAACGAAAGGTAATGTTGATTGGCGAGGATTTCCGTAGGGGCCATAAGGGCTGTCTGGTAACCGTTTCCGACAGCTATCAGCATGGTCAAGAGTGCCACAACGGTTTTTCCACTCCCGACATCTCCCTGGAGCAACCTGTTCATCTGGCTTCCCGTGTGAAAATCGGAGCGAATTTCTTTTATCACGCGTTTTTGGGCATTGGTCAAAGGAAACGGAAGGTAGTTCTCATAAAAATCGAGAAAGGTTTGCCCTACTTCTGTAAACACAAAACTTTTGTTTCTCTGTTTACCGATTTCTTTGCGGATGATCAATTCCAATTGCAAGAAGAATAATTCTTCAAATTTGAGGCGGAAACGGGCTTTTTCAGCCATGGCTGGTCCGGAAGGAAAATGGATATTCCGCAACGCTGTATTCCGGTCAATGAGGTTATTTTTTTGGAGAAAATCCGGTGGAAAATAATCGGGGATGGCAACTGTGATCTGTTCAAACAATGTACGCGTCAGTTTTTCGATCCCTTTGGAATTTAATCCTTTGGCGGACATTTTCTCTCCGCTCGGGTATACCGGCTGTAATTGCTTTCCCGCAGCTGTATTTTCTTCAAAAACCTCCAGTTCGGGGTGTGGAACAGACCATTTTCCGCCAAATAGTTTGGCTTTTCCGAAAAGAATATAGGTTTTGGCAGGATTGAGTGAACCCTGAATGTATTTCACTCCCTGAAACCAAACCAGATCCACCACTCCGGAACCATCGGTAAATTTAGCATTGAGTCGCTTCCCTCTTCCTGCTCCGGTTACGGTCACACCAGATATTCGCCCTTTCAGCTGAACATATCCTTCGGTAGCAGGAATATCCCGAACGGCATGAAACTTTGTCCTGTCAACGTAGCGAAAAGGGAAATAATGGAGCAGATCCCGAAAGGTAAAGATCTTCGCTTCTTTCCGAAGAATTTCACCCCGCTGCGGACCAACTCCTTTCAGATATTCTATTGGCGTATCTAGTAATTGTGCCATTCATTCACCTCGCCTGTGTTCAGTCTTTGAATTGCGTTTCTCCGTTTCGAACCATTCGTTTCAACAACGGGCTGGGACGGTAGCGATCTTCTCCGTATTCGTCTTGTAAAGCGGTTAATTTTTCCAGTACCCATGCAAGTCCTGCTTCTTCCGCCCACTGCAACAAACCTTTCGGATAGTTTACGCCTTTGGTCATCGCCAGATCAATGTCTTTTTTGGAGGCGATATTCAGGAACAGGGCATCAATAGCTTCGTTCATCAACATCACCAGGATACGGTCCAGAATTTCTTTCCCCCGTTTTTCATCTTTTACGGGTTCCGGTAAGGTTACTCCTTCTGCATAGTTATAGTATCCTCTCCCTGATTTACGTCCCAGGTATCCGGCTTCCGAATGGCGTTTTTGTGTCAACGAAGGCCGGTAGCGCGGATCGTAATAGAAAGCTGCAAATACGGTTTCGGTAACTGTGTAATTGATGTCGTTCCCGATGTAATCCATTAAGGTAAAAGGTCCCATGCGGAACCCTCCCAGTTCGGTCATTGCCCAGTCAATTGTAGCAAAATCGGCAATGCCTTCTTCGTAAATACGCAATGCCTCCCCGTAAAACGGACGGGCAACTCGGTTTACAATAAACCCGGGAGTATCTTTTGTGAGTACGGTTACTTTTCGCCAACTGTCAATCAACTGTTTTGCAGTCTGCAATGTGGTTTCTGTCGTTTGTACAGCAGGAATGATCTCTACCAGCGGCATTAGCGGTGCCGGGTTAAAGAAATGAATTCCGATAATCCGCCCCGGATTGTTCAGAACAGCACCAATAGAAGCTACTGAAAGTGAGGATGTATTGGTCGCCAGGATGCAATCCGCTCCTGTAATGGTTTCCAGATTACGGAAAACTTCGTTCTTTATTTTCAGATTTTCGACAATCGCCTCAATGACTATCCCCGAACCTGCAAAGTCTTCCATGGCAGACGAAAAGGTGATCCGTCTCAAAATATCATTGGCTTCATTGTCTGAAAGTTTTCCTTTTTCAACCAGTCTGAAAAGAATTTTCGTAAGCGCATTTTTTGCTTTTTCCAGTTGCTGTTCATTTACATCTACCAGTACAACCTGATGTCCTGCTGTTGCAGCGACCTGGGCAATACCACTTCCCATCGTTCCGGCACCCAAAACTCCTACCTGTATCATGCTAAACTCTATTTCGTTTGTTTTTTATTCTCCTTTAAATTCCGGTTTGCGTTTTTCAAGGAACGCTGTCGTACCTTCCTGAAAATCGTAGGTACTTCCCGCCTGTGTCTGTAACTCCTCTTCTACTTTGAGTTGCTGGGAAAGGTTGTTGGTCATGGATGCGTTCATGGCTATCTTTGTCAGACCTAATCCACGGGTTGGCATTTTTGCCAGTTGTTCGGCAAATTTCTCAACAGTTTCCATCAGCATTTCATCACCAACTGATTTATAGATCATGTTCATACGCTCCGCTTCTTCGGCAATTACTTTGTCGCCGGTCATCATCAAGGCCATTGCTTTCTGAAAACCGATCAAACGGGGTAGAAAAAATGTTCCTCCGCTGTCCGGAATCAATCCGATTTTGGAAAATGCCTGAATAAATGAAGCGGAATTACCGGCAAAGACGATATCACATGCCAGCGCTATATTTGCTCCTGCTCCTGCCGCTACTCCGTTTACAGCAGCGATCACCGGTTTTTCGATGGTACGTATTTTTCCTATTATCGGGTTGTAATGTTTTGCTACGATTGATTGCAACTCCGGACCATTCGGGTCGGTAGCTTCTGCCAGATCCTGTCCGGCACAAAATGCTTTTCCTTCCCCGGTAATAACTACTGCCCGGATATTTCTGTCGGTTACCGCTTCGTCCAACGCTCCCTGAACAGCAAAAGCCATTTCCTGGTTGAATGAGTTGAATACCTGCGGACGGTTCAACCGAATCCACAATACATTATTTTTGATTTCTTTGATAATAGTCATCTTGTTCCAATTTGGGCTTAAAGTTAGAAAATTTTCGCAAGGGCAGGAAGAGAAGCCTCCCGTGTCTTTTACTTCAGATCGGATTCGCGGATCCGCGCAATCCACAGCGAAATTTTACCCTCGTCCATCCGGGGCCATACCGGACGAATCTCTCCGTCCACTGCCGCAATGTTGTTGTAATCTCCGAAAAACATATCTGCATCGGGGTAAAAGGGTTTCTCCGAAATTTTCACATTGGTGAAGGTTTCTCCCCCGTCCCGGGAGTATGCCATGTAGACATCCGTTCCATGATCGTTATGGTTTCTTCTGTCAAAAAATACGGTGTACAGGTATCCGGTAGACTGGTCAACGGTTAACCAGGTAAAAAACTGGTGTTTTCCCGGTTCGTCGTCATTTACACGTTTGGGTTCGCTCCAGGTTTCTCCACCGTCGGTACTTTTAATCAACCAGATGTCTGTATCTTCTTCTCCGTTTTTCTGGTCTGCCCAATTGATGTACAAAGTCCCTTTGTGCGGAGAATCACTTCTGTCACACACCAGAATCGGCAATCCGTTACAGCGGTTGATCCCCGGAACATCAATACTCCACCCTCCCGGATGATCAATGACCTTGGTTTCTTTATCCAACCAGGTTTCCCCTCCGTCAGCAGATGTATTGAGCATAATCCCCTGCGGACCTGTCCACGCTACATAGACTTCTCCATTGGGTCCGGCAGCCGGCACAGCACCTTCTACGGTGTTGTCACCATCCAGACAATCTCCCGCATGGTACGAAATCCGCTCCGGAGCCGACCAGGTTTCTCCTCTGTCCACAGAGCGGGAGAAAAGAATGACGGAAGAATCCGCCGGGTCTTTGGAATCGTATTTATCGAATTGGGTCCACGACATGTAGATGGTTCCTGATACGGGATCAAAGTCCACCCAGTGTTTATCGTGTACTTTCCCGTTGGGAACAAATGACGTTCCTGCATCAAACTCACCTCCAATTGCATCTGATTTCTGACAAACGATACGATCCAACCACTGACCGGCAGGAGGATTGGAAAGATGAAAATAGTAGTAACGCCCGGTATTATCAATGAGCATGACCGGATCTCCGTACACGCCCAATGGAGATTGCAGCGTAAATGATTTCCAGGTTTTCCCTCCGTCCTCGGAATAATGGTAATCATCCATCACGGTTCCGACGATCATCTGATCCGGATTGACCGGATTGATTGCAATGGAAGGTTCTACTTGTGAAAACGGGTACAAAGCTGTTTCGGGACGCGGAATCTGTACCAACTTTCCTATCGTGTTACAGGAAGCTGCTACTGTGAGTAAAACGATTGCACAACCGATTACTTTTATCATGTCAGACGGGTTTATTTATGTTTTTTACAACTACAGTTTTCCGGAACGGGATCGTAGCCGGAACCTCCCCATGGATGGCAGGAAGCGATTCTTCTTGCTCCAAGGTATGTGCCCTTAATTACACCACAACGACGAATGGCTTCGATTGCGTAATTCGAACACGTCGGTTCGTAGCGACAACTGTTCGGTAAGATCGGACTGATGACCCACTGGTATATTCGGATCAACAGAATAAATGGGGCTGCTATAATTTTCCGGATGATTTTCATGACCTTATATCAGATCATCAAAGGTACGGAATTTATGTTGATTTTTTTTAGCGTAGGCAATATAGGCATCCAGTTTTTCGAGTCCGAAACGGGTCATGGATTTAGGGTGACCGATTACAACAAGATCTGTTCTCCCTTTCGCTGCATAGGTTTTTGTTACTTTTTTGAGAACGGAAGCGTAGTACCCGTCACAACTTACGTGGTTCCACCCCGAACGTGTCAGGTTGGTGTATTTTTTACCGGGCTGCGGAATAAACATTCCGTCTCCGATCATTTTATGACGGTCGGGACGCAACCGCCCCCATCCATACAGCTGCCAGTAAAAAAGCGGATTGTATTTCCAACTGGCAATCGGGTATTCTGTAAAAAAGCCCTGCTCATTTTCTTTACACAAATCGTCTTCAAAACGGTAGTGTCCTTTGTCTCCGGGCGCTGTTCTGAAGTCATAGAAATAATGCTCCGTCTCGAAATAAGCACCGGGATAAACGGTCGAATCGAAGCGAATGTTGTTTTTCTTAAAAGCCGGTCTGATCCGGTCAAATGGTTGCAGACACCATCCTCCTGCCCGGAATCCCTGCACCGGTTTTTCTGAAATTGCTTCCAGTTTTTGTTTGTACCGCGTTACGATCTCCAGGATTTCATCGTCCTGAAAGTCGGTTAGTTTGTAGCAATCATCTACTACCATAACCCACTCTTTCCCATCGTACCAGGATTTTTCCCAGTGCGGGTGAATGTGCAGTTGCAGAGCATTCCCTTTTTTTTGCAGGGTTTTCAGTTGTTCCACTACCTGTTCGTATTCTTGTTGGAGCTGCGGAAATTCGGTTTTGAATTTTTCCAACCGGAGCAGGTAGCCCACATCTACAAAATAGGTCATTCCGATCCCGTGCTTTTCTGCCAGATCCATCAATAGTTGTGAGGGATACAGGATACTTTTCTCCAGCGAACCGGCCGGCTTACCAAAGAAAAGTTCATAGTCGTATGTCAGAAATATATTCATATTCGCACCGGAATCGTTCTGTTTCTTGTCCGGGCTAAAGTACATATTTATCCGGTTCCGTGAGAAATGAGGACCGTTATCTCTCCTCCAAAGACAATTGATAGCCTTTAGAAAAACAACCAATTATGTAAACTATCTGTAACATCATTGTGAAAAACTTAGTTTTTTTGTTGATAACTTTTTAACTCATTGACAGCAAAATGGTTAAAGTTTTTGTTTTTGCTAAAAATCCCATTTCCTCTCTTCGACACCGATTTGTTTTTACAACCGACCTAAAAAAATACCTACTTTTGCCGCGGAATTTAAAATTTACCAAAAACCGGAAATTACACGTAAATCAAAACGCTACTCACTTCCTGAATCTATCACACTGACTACCAGGGACTGGCTGAATTTTGTGTAACGCTTTACCTGAATTTCCTTATTATGTTACAATATTT